>JAQBQC010000288.1 GCA_028287205.1 Gemmatimonadota bacterium | reverse complement strand
GCGATCCGCGAGGGACGCACCAAGGCCATTTTCTTTCACACCGATGCGGCCGGCCGAGCGAGGGTGATCGTCGACGCCGACGGGCGCTGGCTGCTGAACGGCACGAGCCTGCGCAGGTCCACGACGGGTACGACGGTGTGGGAGAGCGACTTCGTGACCGCAACCGTGCACGTTGCGCCGCGCTAGACCTCGTTGCGCCGGAAGCACCCCGACACGTGATCGTTGACCAGCCCCGTCGCCTGCATCCACGCGTATACCGTGGTGGGACCGACGAACTTGAATCCGCGCTTCTTGAGCGCGACCGAGATGCTCTCGGATAGCGGTGTTTTCGCAGGCACATCGCCGCGAATCTTGGCCGGAACGTCGCCCACGAACGACCACGCGAATGTGGAGAAGTGCTCGCCGTCAGCTTCCATCTTTTCATAGGCCCGCGCGCTCGCGATGGTCGCTTCGATCTTCGCACGGGATCGCACGATACCGGGATTGGCGAGCGCGCGCACAATGTCCTTTTCGCCGAGCTCGGACACGATCTTGGGATCGAAGCCGCGGAACTCCTTACGAAATGCCTCGCGCTTGCGAAGGATCGTGATCCACGAGAGGCCCGCCTGAAAGCCATCGAGCACCAGCGCTTCCCACAGCGCTCGGCCGTCCCGCTCCGGAACGCCCCACTCCGTGTCGTGATACTCGCGCATGAGCGGATCGCCCTCGGCCCAGGAGCAACGGTGTACCGTCGCGGTGCGTGACATGGACTCTCCCGGCTGCTCGTCAGCCATTCGAACGTTGGACCTGCGCGCTATCGCTCCGCGCGCGAGGTACGCCAGTCTCCAAGAACCGCGAGGAAAGCAAAGATCATCGCGGTCAGGAAATATGCGGCACGCACCCCGTTGTCGGCGGCGCCATTCCATCCCGCGAAGTCGAATTCCGGCGCATGCGCGCTGCTCGTGACCACATAGAGGAAGAGCAGGGCAACGCCGGCGAACAACTTTGGTGTGCGCGCGAGTGTTCCAAGGCCTATGCCCGCCGCCGCGAACAGCCAGCCTCCGATGAGAAGCGAGAGCGCATCGGCGGGTGCTGAGGCCAAGAGGCGAAGTAGTGGCACCACGAGAAACGCGATCGCGATGCCGAGCGCCGCGAGCAGCTTGGCGAATACGCTCGAGGCACGCAGCCCGGCGATGCCGTTTCGAATGCCGTCTACCCGCGCGACGCGATCGCGCGTGGGGATTTCCGCGAGCGTAGCAACCAGCGCGACGAACACGATTGGAATGAGCGCCGTGCGCAGGGTGGCAGCAGGTACGATCGCTCCTGCAATTGCCGTTGCGACGATGGCGAGAAAGACTATCGGGCGAAGCATGATCGTGAGCGCGATCTCGCCGAGCGTCGTGCGAATGAGGCCGGGTCCGCCCCACGAGGCTGGCCGCAGCACGCGGAGCACGCGTCGCAGCGGCGCCGCCATTCGGCCCTGCACGCTCGTTCGTGATCCACCGGCGCCACCCTTCATTCGCGCCGGGTCGAAGCGCGCGAAGCTCAGCCAGGCGATGAGCAGCGCCGGCAGCACCAGCAATGCCGACGTCACTCGCGCCGTGATCACGGGCGCGCTCCACGTGACGCCCTCGAACCGCCAGGGCGCCTTCGTGGCATCAAAGCGGCTGCTCCCGATGCTGATCTCGGGATGCGCGTGAAAGTCGCTCGTGGCCTGGTCGCTGGCCGCGTTGATGATGAACGCCATGCCGAAGACATCGAAGTTCGAGGCCGTGCCGGGCTTGCTTCCAATGGCGGTGGCGGCCGGAGCACTGAGCAGGAATGCCCAGAGAAAGAAATAGAGTATGTCTCCGATGCGTCCCGACAGCGGGCGCACGCACTCGAACATGAGCGCGATTCCCGACACCACGATGACCACCGGCCCGACGATCGCCACGAACATGGCCAGGTACGTGAGGGGCTCGACGGGCGCCTCACCGCGCAGGAGCTGCATCGCCATCACGTTGAGCACGTACACGAACACCACCAGCGCGAGAAACGCAGTGCTGCCCAACAGCTTCCCGACGAGATATTCGGCGTTGCGCACTCGAGTGGAGGCGATGACGTATCCGGTGCGCGACTCCACATCGCGACGTACGGTGTTGCTGATCAGATAGAAACCGGCGAGGCCCAGCAGCACGGCGCAGAGCGATGACGTCGCGAGTGCGATCGTGGCGGAGTTGTACAGCGCGCGATGCCCGTTCACCTGCATCAGCGCGCGTCCGGTCGAGAGATCGGGAACGACCACATACGCGAAGATGCACAAGCCAACGAGCACCACAGCGGACGAGCCGCGCGCGATGCGCATGCGCACGTCGGTCGCGGCGATCGTGATTATTCGGCGCGACGAGGAGCCTCGCTCCGCGATCGTCATGCGGCGGCGCCGAAGCTCAGCGCGTAGATGAAGGCGTCCTCGAGCTCGGGCTCCACGTTTGCGGCGCCGTCGAGCGGGCGCTCGGGATGGACGATGCGGGCGAGCACTCCATCGCTCGTGCGCACGGAGCGCGCGATCTTGAGGCGCTTGCGCTCATCGTCGAAGCGCGCGAGCGGGATCGATGCTTCCCACACGCTCCCCGCTGCCGCGCGCAGGAAGTCGGGCGGCGCCGCGGTGGTGATGAGGCGCCCTGTCTTCATCACCGCGATCTCCGTTGCGATCGACTCGATGTCGCTCACGATGTGCGTCGAGAAGATCACCAGCCTGTCGAAGCCGATGTCCGACAGGATGTTTCGGAAGCGCAGCCGCTCCTCGGGATCGAGCCCCGCAGTGGGCTCGTCGACGATGAGCAGCGCGGGATCGTTAATCAGCGCCTGCGCGATCCCCAGCCGCTGCTTCATGCCGCCGGAGAATCCGCCCACCGCCCGATCCGCCACCGTGTGCAGATTCACGAGCTCGAGCATCTCGGTCACGCGCGCGCGGCTGTGGATGCCCTTGAGCGCCGCGAAGTACGTGAGGAACTCGAGCGCCGTGAGGCCATCGTACACGCCGAAGTCCTGCGGCAGGTACCCGAGCGTGCGGCGCAGGGCGTCCGGCTCACGCGTGATGTCGACGCCCCCAAAGAGGATGCGTCCCGCAGTCGGCCTCGTGATCGTCGCGATCATCTGCATGAGCGTCGTCTTGCCGGCGCCGTTGGGGCCGAGCAGGGCGAGCACGCCGCTGCCGAGTGCGAGCGAGACATCGTTCACGGCGACGACGCCGTTGCGGAAGCGCTTCGTGACGCCTTCGAGCGTCAGGGCGACCGTAGTCGGGGATGCAGTAGGCATGCTCCCCATACTCGGCGACGAGTCGTTCGGTTTCAACGCGCGACGCTCAGCGAGGGTCGAACGTCGCCTCGTCGCGGTACTTCGCCTGATCGAGTCCCTTGATCGCATCGCGCCCGACGATCTGATGAAACGTCGCTCCCGACAGCTCGGCCAGCGACAGGTCGGTGCCGGTGAGATTCGCGCCGGTGAGAGTGGCCCGCGTCAGCTTCGCCTTGCGCAGGTTCGCGCCCGTGAGATCGGCGCCGCTGAAGTCCGCCGTCGAGAGATCGGAGCGCATCACGCCCATCGGCTGGTTGCGCGGATCGGCGCCGAGATCGGCGTGGTCGAGCTTCGCGCGAACGAAGATCGCACCGGTGGCCAGCCCGATGATGCGCACGCGCGAGAGATCCGCGTCCGTGAAATTCACTCCGGGCATGATCACCGCGTACATGCTCGCGCCGCGCAGCGTCGCGTGCGTGAAGTCCGTGCTGCGCATCGTGCTCACGTCCAGCGTCGCTCCGGAGAGATCGGCATCGTGCGCGGTCGCGCCATCGAAGTTCACGGCGAACATCTTGGCGTTCATCATCTTCGTGCCGGCCAGCTTCGCTCGCGAGAGATTCGCCCGCTTGAAGTCGAGGCTGGAGAGATCGAGACCGGACAGGTCCTCGCCCGCGAAGCTGGCGGGATGATCGACGGACGATGAGTCGAGCCGGGCGACCACCTGCGCGCGTGTGAGCGGGGCGATGCTCGAGGCGGGAGCGGAACCCGCCTGCGGAGCTGCGAATGTCGCGAAGCTCCTCACCGGGAGCGCCGAGTGATG
>JAQBQC010000258.1 GCA_028287205.1 Gemmatimonadota bacterium | reverse complement strand
GGATGTCAGCTCGAGGAGCTCGGAGGAAGTCAGCACGCGTGCCACATCGAGAAAGATGATCAGCAATCCCTCTCTTCGCACGAGCCCTTTGAGGTATTCCGCATTCAGCCCGCGAAAGAGCGGCGGCGGCGGCGCGATCTCATCCGGCGTCACCGACAACACCTCGTGCACCGAGTCCACCGTCACCCCGAGCCATTCCTCGCCAACCGCCAGCACGAGGATGCGATGCTCGGCGCGCGGCGCCAGTCGCGGCATCCCGAAGCGCGTGCGCAGGTCGATCACCGGCACGATGCGGCCGCCGTGCTCGATCACGCCGTCGATCCACGACGGAAGATTCGGCAGCGCGGCCGGCGTGCTGAATCGCAGCACGCGCTCCACCACGAGAATGTCGACCGCGAACTGATCGTCGCCGAGTCGAAAGCTGACGAGCTGCTGTGCGGTGGCGCTCGTCATGCGAGCTCCGGCAGCGCACGCGCGCCGATGCGCACGATCGTGCGCGCGTCGAGCACGGCGACGAGGCGGTTTTCGGACCGCACCACACCGCGCACGACTCCACCGCCGCGCATCGAGTCCATCGGCTGCTGCATCGTCGTCAGATCCGCCATGATCACGTCCTCGACCTCATCCACAACCAGACCGACCTGCCGCTGGCCATCGCGCACGATGACCAGCACTTCGTCTCCAGCGCCGTGCCCTTCCACCTCGAGAATGCGGCTGGCGGCGAACACCGGAATCCCCGCTCCGCGATCCGTCAGCATTCCGAGAAGCGAGGCGGGCGCACCGGGAATTGGCGTGAGCGACGGAAGCTCCATTGCCTCCATCGCCGCCGTGAGCGCGAGCGCGAAGTACTCGGTGCCCTGGCGCAGCAGGAGCAGCTCGGTGAGCGTTGCACCGCCCACATCAGTTGTCTCGATACTCGTGGTCATTGACTGCTCCTGCCCCCGTACAAGGACCGGTCGCCTCCGGCCACGGTCACATCCGCGCCCGCGCGCACGAGCGTTGCGAGCGCAGCGGCGATCTCGGCGAGCGGAAGCATCATCGTCGCGCCGCCCGCCGCCGACGCGGCCTGCGGCATCCCGTAGATGATCGAGCTCTCGCGATCCTGCGCGATGCCGGTGCCGCCGGCGTCGCGAATGGCGCGCAGCCCCGCGGCGCCATCGCGTCCCATGCCCGTGAGCACCACGCCGATCGCCGTCGCTCCCGCACACTCGGCCACCGATCGAAAGAGCGGGTCCGCGGACGGGCGAACGCCCCACACCGGCGGCGAGTCGTCGAGCATGATGACGCGCGCGCGCCCCACGCCCTGCACGCGCATGTGTTGTCCGCCCGGCGCGATGTAGACGTGCCCCGATTCGATCGTCTCGCCGTGCATCGCCTCGGTCACTGTCAGCGCGCTCAACGCATTCAGCCGCTCGGCCAGCGTCTTCGTGAAGCCCGCGGGCATGTGCTGCACGATGAGCACGGACGCATCGAGCTGCGCGGGGAGCGCGGGAACGAGCTCCGCGAGTGCGCGCGGGCCGCCGGTGGATGCGGCGATGGCAATGACGAAGCGGGCGGCGTTGGCGCCGGCACTCGAAGTTGCCGCCTCGCGCGACGATTGCAGCACGGAGCCGTGGACGCCGGAGAGATTCACCTGCGCAGCGGCGCGGAGTGCGGTGAGCAGCTCGTCGCGAATCGTCACGAGGTCCAGGCTGATCGGCCCCGACGGCTTGCGCACGAATTCCACTGCACCGCGCTCGAGCGCGCGCAGCGCCATCTCGTCCCCGGCGCCCGACGCAGCGGTGAGCATCACGACGGGTCGTGGCGACTCGCGCATGATCCGCTCGAGCGCGCCGAGTCCGTCGAGCTCGGGCATCTCGATGTCGAGCGTAACGATGTCCGGGTGCAGCGTCTGCACCTTCTGGAGCGCGTCGAGCCCGTGGCGCGCGGTGCCCACCACGCGAAACTCCTCGGAGCCTTCGATGAGCTCCGTGACGAGCTTGCGCATGAAGGCGCTGTCGTCGACGACGAGCACCGAAGGCTGGCGGCTAGAGGACGACACAGCCCTTCGCCATCGACTTGACCTCGAATCTTCCGTCGGAGCCGTGCAGGAAGACGCTGCGTCCATGTCCGCCGCCCACATCCTCTCCCATCACGCGAATGCCGTGGCTCGCGAGCGCGATGCGCGTGGCGATGAGATTGCGCTCGCCGATCGGGGGTCCGCCCTGCGTGAGGAGCGATGTGAACATGCTCGCGCCGCCGGCGAGCTTGGCGACGATGTACGCGTCGCGCGCGCCGATCGCGCGCATCCGCTCGAGGAGGAGCGGCACCGCCGTCTGCGCAAACTTCGCGCGGTTCTCACGATCGCGCGCCAGGGCTTCGCTCGGCAGCAGGATGTGCGCGAGCCCGGCCACTCGCTCGCGCCGATCGTACAGCGCGATCGCGATGCACGAGCCCAGCCCGAGCGTGGAGAGGAGCACATCACCCTGGCCCACGGCAGCGTCGGCAACGCGCACGGTGATCTCCCTCATACGCGCCGAAACAATCGTTCGCGGCCGTCCACCGGCGCGAACATCGTGCGCGCTGGCCCGAACAGCGTTTCGACACGACCGAGCACGAGGAAGCCGCCGGGAAGGAGCGCAGCGGCGAAGCGCTCGAAGAGCTCCTCCTGCGTGGCGCGATCGAAATAGATGATGACGTTGCGGCAGACGATGAGGTGCTGCGGCTCGGGGAACGGCTCGCGCAGCAGATCGTGGCGCCGGAACTGCACGCGCGCGCGCACGTCGCTGTGGATGCGATACGGCGGCTGCATCGAGAAATACATCTGCCGGATCTCCGCCGGCGTGTCCGAGAGCGTGGGCTC
>JAQBQC010000242.1 GCA_028287205.1 Gemmatimonadota bacterium | reverse complement strand
AGCCGAGCTTGGCGAGCAGCTTCATCGTGCGCGGCCGCGTGAACGCCTCGGCGAGGAACACGACGTCCGGATATTTGGCGTGCACCTCGTTGATCACCCACTCCCAGAAGGCGAACGGCTTCGTGTGCGGATTGTCGACGCGGAAGGTGTGAACACCGTGCCCGATCCAGAAGAGGAGAATGTCGCGGCACGCGTTCCACAGCCCATCGCGATCGTCGCACCAGAAGTTCAGCGGATAGATGTCCTGATATTTCTTCGGCGGATTCTCCGCGTACTTGATCGTGCCATCGGGGCGCACGAAAAACCATTCGGGATGTTCCTTGAGCCACGGATGATCGGGCGAGCACTGCAGCGCGTAGTCGAGCGCGATCTCGAGTCCGAGCTCCGCCGCGCTGGCGACGAGCGTGTCGAAGTCCTCGAGCGTCCCGAGCTTCGGCTCGACCGCCGTGTGTCCCCCCGCTTCGTTGCCGATCGCCCACGGGCTCCCCGGATCGTCCGGCCCGGCAGCGAGGGAGTTGTTCGGACCCTTTCGCGCCGAGATGCCAACCGGATGGATGGGCGGGAGGTAAACCACGTCGAAGCCGAGCGCCGCGATGCGCGGGAGCGCGAACGCAGTGCTCAGGAACGTGCCGTGCCGATGCGGGTCGGTGGTCTGCGACCGGGGGAAGAGCTCGTACCAGGAGGCGAACGCGGCGCGCTCGCGATCCACCCACACTTCGAGCTCGCGCGCGTAGCACGTGAGATCCGGAGGCGAGTAGTTGTCCTCGAGCAGCGTGTGCAACCCCGCATCGAGCGCGATCGCCACCCGCTCGGCGCCCGAGAGGCGCACGTCGCGAATCTGGACCGCGGCCGCGCGCAGCTCGTTGCGCGCCTCACCAAAACGTGCGCGCCGTGCGGCCGAGTCAATGAGCTCGGCGCCCTCGAGCAGCTCGGACGACACATCCTGCCCCGCGCCGATCTTCTTCTGTAGCTCGCTGCGCCAGGTGCCGAAGCGGTCGGTCCACGCATCGACGGTGTACACCCACCGTCCAGTCCGGTCGACCTTGAAGCCGCCCACCCATTGGTCGGAGCTCTGCTCGTAGTGCATCGGAACGGTGCGCCACTCGGCGTCCGCGGGTCCGCTGTAGCGGATGCGGGCCGAGAGGAGATCGTGACCATCCTTCAGGATGTCGGCACGAACCTCGAAGGTATCACCAACGACGCGTTTGACCGGATAGCGCCCGGCATCCAGCTCCGGCTGTACACATTCGATCACCACGGGCGCTGGCGTGCGCGGTGTCGTCACCTTGGTCGAGCGTCGTCGGATGGTCGAGGAAGCCATTTCGGAAGTTCGAGAATGCGAGATCCGCGGCAGGGCACGCGCGCGAGGAAAGATATGCGAATCGCGGGGGCGAGGGCGGGGCTAGCTTTCGCAAGACGCAGGCCCTCGGCAGGGCCACCTTATCAGCGAGGAGCGCACGAGATGCGGGGGTTTCAAGTCAAGCGTCATGGAGGTCCGGAGGTGCTCGAGTACGTCGAGCTGCCGGATCCCACGCCCGGTCCCGGCGAGGCGCTCATTCGTGTGCGCGTGGCCGGAGTCAACTTCACGGATGTTTATCAGCGCACCGGCATGTACCCGGGCACGCTTCCCTTTACTCCAGGCGTGGAGGGTGTGGGCGTCGTCGAGAAGCTCGGCAGCGGCGTGACGGAAGTGAAGGTGGGCGATCGCGTGGGCTGGGTGATGATGAAGGGCGCCTACGCCGAGCTCGCGGTGGTTCCGGCGGAGCGCCTGGTGCCGATTCCGGCGAGCATCGACGATCGCACGGCCGCCGCGATTCTGTTGCAGGGGATGACCGCGCACTTTCTGCTGCGCGACTGCTATCGTGTGACGAAGGGCGAATGGATTCTCGTGCACGCGGCGGCCGGCGGCGTGGGGCTGCTGATGATGCAGATCGGGCACAAAATCGGTGCGCGCATCATTGGTACGACGTCGACGGAAGAGAAGGCGGCGCTCGCGCGCGAGGCCGGAGCCGATGAGATCGTGCTCTACACGAAGGAAGATTTTCAGCAGGCGGCGAAGCGAATCACCGGCGGCGCAGGGGTGAGCGTCGTGTACGACTCCGTTGGCAAGACCACGTTCGACAAGAGTCTCGACTCGCTGCGCCGGCGCGGGTACATGGTGTTGTTCGGCGCGTCGAGCGGCCCTGTTCCGCCTCTGGATCCGCAGGTGCTCAATCGAAAGGGCTCGCTCTATCTCACGCGGCCGACGCTGGGGGACTACGTCAGTACACGTGAAGAGCTGCTCGGTCGCGCGGCTGATCTATTCGACTGGGTGTCGAAGGGCGAGCTGAAGGTGCGCGTCGAGCACGTATACCCGCTGGCCGAGGCAGCGAAGGCGCATGCAGACCTCGAAGCGCGCAAGACTACGGGGAAGGTGCTGCTCACGATTTGAACGTCCGGCCGTCATTGCAACGAGCGGAGGACTCATGATGCAAGACGTTCTCCCTGCCCTCTTCATGCACGGGATCGGTGCGATATTGATGCACCTCCACGAGCGCTGGGGAAAGAGGCCGGCCAGGCAGCCGCGGTCGCCGATGGAAGCCACGTTGCAGGCCAGGCACGACGAGATCGTTCGACTCGCGCGAAAGAGTCAGCCGACGGTAGTGCCGGGTCTCATTCGCCCTGCCGTCGAAGATCGACTCGTTCTCTCGATGCCCGTATTTCTATACGAGAGCCGTTC
>JAQBQC010000234.1 GCA_028287205.1 Gemmatimonadota bacterium | reverse complement strand
CGCGCACGTGACCGCCGGGAAGCAGCACGACGTCGCTTCCCAGCGCCACCGCGTTGCCGTCGACCGTTCCGCGAATCTCGAGCGGACCGTGCCAGCTCGCGACGTCGCCCGGGAGATGCTGCGCGCTCTCTACGGTACGAGCGCCGGAGGAGATGGCGGCGCGGTCCAGCGACATCCCGTTCGCGTCGTGATGCAGCGAGTCGAGTGCCGCGGCGATGGGGTCGCGCGCGGCGGTGCTGTCCGGTTTCGATTGAGCACTTGCTTCGTGTGTCGCGACCGTGCCGAACGCCAGCGCGATTGCGAGCCGCTGCACGCGGCGCACGCTAGCGGCCGCGCGCACGGACGGCCGCCACTCGAATCATCGCTGCGGCAGCCGCACTGGTGACGACCAGTAAGAGCGCTGCGGTGGCCAACCCCATTGCGCCGCCCGCGAGAAGCGGTCGAGCCGCATCTCCGAAGAGCGCGGACACGGCGCTCGTGAGCGCGCCGAATGCCGCGCCGCGCATGCGATCGAGCACGAGATCGGCGGTGAACATCACCGCGTCGATGCGCGCGAACGCCCACACCGACACGATCGTGAGCACGATGGCGATCGATGCGAACATTCCGGCGGCAGCCACGCGCAGCGCGCGCGACTGCGGAATGAGCCCGCGCACGGAATCGAGGAGGGCCACATGCCATGGCACGAAGAGCTGCACGCGCGACAGCACCCGACTCGCGAAGAGCGGCGACGGCGCGATGTGCGGCAGATGCTCGAGCTGCCGGACGAGCGCACGCGCGCTTTCCAGCTCGATGCTGCACGTGGAGCAGCTCCGGACGTGCGCCTTCAAAGGCGGCGTCCCGAATCCGACCTCGCCGTCCAGCAGCAGGTCGATCTCTTCAGGCAGTAGGTGTCGTTCCACTAGGTCTCCTCTCCTGGGTCATACGGGACGCGGTCGGGGCGGGTTTCAGAGCTGGCTGGGCAGTTCGGGGTCATTCGCGCAGGTCCTCCAGCGCCTCGCGGAGCTCGTGGCGGGCGCGGTGGATGTAGGTCTTGACGGTGCCCAGGGGCAGGTCGAGGGTCGCCGCGATCTCCTCGTAGGACCGCCCTTCGACGTGCCTGAGGAGGATGCAGGACCGGTATTCTGGGCGGAGCTTGCCTATCGCCAGCTCGATCGCGCTCCCGAGCTCGCGCGACTCGATGGCCTCCAGGGCCGATTCGCCCCGCGACTCGACATCGAGCGAGGTCGCCTGCGCCTCGGCCGCAGTCTGCGCGTGCGGCGATCCGTCGAGACTCACCGTGGCGAGCTGGCGCCGCCGCAGATGGTCGATCGTGACGTTGTTGGCGATCTTGAAGAGCCAGCTCGAGAGCTTGAACTCGGGCCGGTAGCGATCGATGTTGTTGAGCACCTTGATGAAGGTGTCCTGCGCCAGGTCCTCCGCGGTTTCCCGGTCGCGCACCATCCGGAAGATCAGCGAGAAGACGGGCCGCTCGTATCGCCGTACCAGCTCTCGAAACGCCGGCTCACGCCCTTCTTTTGCGAGCGCGGCGACGTCGGCATCCGGAAGATTACGGAGATCGAGAGCGAGGGCCATTCAGTGGGTGAAAGAGACAGCGCGCAATTTCTCGCTCCTCTCGTGTAAGGTAAGGCGCGCTCTCGGGGTGAGCCAGCACGACGCTTGCGCGCGTCATCCGCCGCCGGCACTTTTCGGCTAATGTCCACCGTAACCGAGGAGGAAGAGGCACTCTCCGCGGCCGCTGGCGGACGCGCGAAGCGGGCGTACGTGCGGCGCATCTTCTCCGAGATCGCGCCCCGCTACGATTTCCTCAATCACGTGCTCAGCGCCAACATCGACCGCGGCTGGCGCAGGCGGGCGATCGCCGCGCTCCAGTGGCAGCGCAATCCGCGCGGCGTCTACGTAGATCTCTGCGCGGGCACGCTCGACATCGGCGCCGCCATCGCGCGCGAGCCCGCCTTCACCGGACAGATCATCGGTGCCGACTTCGCCGAGCCGATGCTGCGCGCTGGCGCCGCGAAAACGCGCACGCTTGCCGTGCGGCCGGTCGTGGCCGACGCGCTGCGCCTTCCGCTTCCAGACGCGAGCTGCGCCGGCATCATCGTCGCCTTCGGCGCGCGCAACTTCGACGATCTGGATGCGGGACTGCGCGAAATGCTCCGCGTGACGGCACCGGGAGGGCGGATCGTGGTGCTGGACTGCTCCACGCCGCGCGCCGCCGCCGTGCGCATTCCGTACCACTTCTACTTTCACCACGTGCTGCCCGTGATCGGACGACTCGTGAGCGGGCACAAAACAGCGTATCAGTACCTGCCCGGCTCCGTCGACAACTTCCCCGACGGCGACTCGCTCGCGCACCGCATGCGCGATGCCGGCATCGCCAACGTGAATTGGGAGCCTCTCACCTTCGGCATCTCCGCGCTTCATTACGGGGAGCGTGCCGCGTGAGTATCGACAACATCTCCGAGCTCATCGCGCAGATCGATGCAATTGGTGAGCTGGTGCGCATCAAGCATCCGGTGCGCGCAGAGCTCGAGATCTGCGAGATCGCCGACCGCGCGATGAAGAGTGCGAACGGCGGACCCGCGCTGATCTTCGAGCACGTGATCCTGCGCGATGGCTCCCGCTCAGCATATCCCGTTGCGATCAATCTCTTCGGCTCCATGAAGCGCATGTCGCTCTCGCTCGGCGTCGGCGATCTCGATGACATCGGCGCGCGCATCACGGAGCTCGTGCAGACCAAGGTGCCCGATGGGTTGATGGGAAAGCTCTCGATGCTCCCCAAGCTCCTCGAGATCGGAAAGTTTCCGCCGCGTGTGAAGGGCGGCGCTGCGCCGTCCCAGGCGATCGTATGGAAGGGCAGCGACATCGACCTCTCGAAGCTCCCGATCATCACGTGCTGGCCCGAGGACGGCGGGCCGTACATCACGCTGCCCATGGTGATCTCGAAGGATCCGGCGCGCGGCATTCGCAACGTGGGGATGTATCGCGTGCAGCAGATGGGGCGCGACACTCTCGCGATGCACTGGCAGCGGCACAAGGTGGGGGCGGCGCACTGGCGCGAGATGGCGGAGCGGGGCGAGATGATGCCCGTGTGCATCGCGATCGGCTCCGACCCCGCGAGCGTCTAGTGCGCATCTGCGCCGATGCCGCCCACGAT
>JAQBQC010000220.1 GCA_028287205.1 Gemmatimonadota bacterium | reverse complement strand
CTGCTGCTCTTCAGGGGCGAGGTCGTCACGAGCTTTCAGCATCGCCGGCTCTCGGAGAATCCTCCGTCGGGTGGCGTTGCGGTGGTCGCGGTGTCGGAGGCGGTCGATCCGAAGCTGCTCGACTATTCGACGCGACTGCTTCGCGCCCTCGAATGGGATGGGGTTGCGATGGTGGAGTTTCGCCACGACGCGGCCACGGGCGACACCGCGCTCATGGAAGTGAATGGGCGATTCTGGGGCTCGCTTCCGCTCAACACCGCGGCGGGTGTCGACTTTCCGCTGTACGCCTGGCAGCTCTCGCAGGGCATCACCCCTGCCCCACCGGCATCGTACCCTGTCGGACTGCGCGTACGATGGACCGCGGGATCGCTCGAGCGCGCGGGCCATGTGCTCGCGGAGCTTCCCGAAGACCGCATCACACTCGGCAACGCGCTGCGCCAGCTCCTCGCGGACTTCGCGCCGGGAACGAGATCGGCCATGTGGAGCTGGCAGGATCCGTTGCCCGCTGTGCAGGAAGTCGCCCATGTTCTGAGCCGATGGATGAAGGACGCAGGGAAGTTCGTGCTACGCGCGGTGATTCCGAGTGCGCTGCTCGCGATCGTCAAGGATTCGCGGATGCTTTCGGCGGAACGGCGCAGCACGTACGTGAAGCGGCGGCTGCTGCGCATGGTTGGCGTCAACCGCGCGGTAGCGCTCCCGCGGCCTGTCGAGTCCGTGCTCTTCGTGTGTCACGGCAACATCATGCGGAGCGCTGCCGCCGCCGGCTTTCTGCGCGACGAGCTGCGCGCGGCAGGCATCACGAACGTTCGAGTCGCCTCCGCCGGGACGCACGCGCACGACGGCCGCCCCGCAGACACGCGCGCGCAGGATGCCGCGCGCCAGCTCGGCCTCTCGCTGCGCGAGCACGCCGCCACGCGCCTCACCGCGAAGCTCGTCGCCGAGCACGATGTGATCTTCGCGATGGACGAGCTCAACTACGTCAACATCGCAACGACATTTCCGGAGTCGAGACGCAAGCTTCTGCTGTTCGGTGGCGTGAACGCCTCCGGCACCTACCGCGCACACGAGATAGCCGATCCCTACATGACTTCTCCCGGCGAAGTGCACGCGACCATCGTGCTGATCAAGCGCTACGTCGCTCCTCTGGCAGAGGCGATTGCATCGGCGCGCGCGAATGAGGGGGCGACGAGCGCCCCCCCGCTGGGGCGTGAGCACGGCGTGGGCGCGTAGCGGTGACGGCAACGTTCTTCGCGCGCCCCGCAGACGAGCAGGCGGTCGAGCGCGCGTCCTCTACGGATCCGGACAATCCGTTCCTCACCGCGCGCTATCTGCAGTCCCAGCAATCGCTCGAACGAGAAGCATGGCTGCTCTCCGTCGAGGACTCGGGCGCGGTGAGCGCGGGCGCGCTCTGTTTTGTCGAGCGCGGGCGGCTGCGTTGTGCGCTCTCGATCCCATCGTCTCCGCCGGTTGCCGCGGACTCGCCATTCTGGCCCGGCCTGCGCGCGTACATCGACGATCAGGGGATCACCGATCTCGAGCTGTCCACGTTTGCATCGCCGGAATCGCGGATTCCGCCGTGGGACGGCGAATACGAGCGCGTCGACCGAACAGAGTTCGCGATGCTGCTGAAGGATGTCGAGCTGTTGCCCCGCGTGTCGAAGAGCCATCGAGAGCGCGTCTCGAAGGGGCGCAAGAAGGGACTGATCGTGCGGCGCGGCCACTCGGACGCAGCGATCGACGCGCACATCGCGCTGCACATCAATTCGATGGGCCGCCGCAAGTCGCGCGGCGAGGACGTGACGCTCGAATTCGAGCGCGCGGGATCGGCGGCGCTCCTCGCCTCCGGTGCCGGCGAGCTATTCCAGGCGATGCTCGGCGAGCACGTGGCATCATCTCTGCTGATCTTGCGGTCCGCGACGGGAGCGTACTCGGAGTCGTCCGGGAATTCGAAGGAAGGGATGTCCATCGGCGCCTCGCATTTTCTTCGTTTCGAGTCTGCGCTCACCCTGCAGGCGGAAGGTGCGGAGATCTTCTATCTCGGAGGCGTTCGCCCCCAGGAAGAAGGCCTTCGCGCTTTCAAAGCAGGCTTTGGCACCACTCCCATCGACACGCAGTCGGTGTCGGCCTATGTAGGAGGACCCATGCGCCGACATCTGTCGTCCGCTTTCCAGTGGCTGCGATCGGCCGCCGCCTCGCAAACGCGGTGATGAGCGACTTGCTCCACAGGGTACGCGCGCGACAGCTGCGCCGCTTCGACTTCGATCGCGACGAGGTTCTCTCGCGCGCAGTGGAGCGGCTGTCGCGCTCACGTGCACCGGGGGCTCACTCGCCGCTGTGGACGGACGCACGATACGGCTGGGGGAACGAGAAGTGGGCAGCGGAGGAGCCGTATCTCGCCGAGGTGGTTCGATCGGCAGAGGCGTCCAAGGGACCGATACTGGAATGCGGATCGGGGCTCACGACAGTGCTCATGGGAGCCGTTGCCGCGCGGCGCGGGATCGAGCTCCACACGCTCGAGCACAATCCGGCCTGGCACGCCCGGGTGGTAGCAGCACTCGGCCACGTGGATGCATCGACGACGGTGGTGCACCTGGCACCGTTGCGAGATTATGGAGATTGTGAATGGTACGATGCACCGGTCGACAGGATGCCGAACCACTTCGCTCTCGTGGTGTGCGACGGTCCTCCCGCGTCGACACGTGGAGGCCGCGGCGGATTGCTTCCGACCGTTCGCGAGAAGCTCGCGCACGACTGTTCGATCCTGCTCGACGACGCGAATCGTGCTGCGGAGCGCGAGCTGATACGCAACTGGAGCCTGGCGCTGGGCGGAGCGGCAGCGATCAACACGACGAGCCGAGGATTCGCGAGACTGACGATCGGCGGCAGATGAGCGCGCCACGTTTCGCCCAAAAACTCCGGCAACGCACGCGATGTGGCCCCTTCCGTGCTTGTCTGCTCACCCATGTCGAGAGCCCAGAGCGGCTTGCCATCGCAGCGCCGTAGAGTGCCGAGTTGAAGATTCACGCAGACACCGAAGTCGTTCGAGAGGTGATGGACTCGGGCGATGCGCCTCCGAGCCGCGATTACGTCATCATCGTGGGTGAGGAGCCGAAGGCATCTGCACCCACGCTCACCTTGTCGAGAGCGCTGGCACGACTCGGCGTCGGTGTTCGCTTCGTTCCCGCGGATCGTCTTGGCAGGCGCGAGTGGGTGCGCCTCGTTCGCTTCGCGAAAGCCATCCTGTTTCTCACCTACAACGAGGTGGACGTCTATCTCATCAGCCAGCTCGCGACGGCCGTAGCGATGGATGTGCCGATTGTTCGATGGTGGGTGGGCACGGACGTGCTGAACGCGATCACGCGCAAGGAAGTGCAAACGGGCGCGCTGCGCATCGATCGCATCGTTTCCGCGAACGTTGCGGTTGCCCCGCATCTCGTGGACGAATTGGCGAGCATCGGCATCCACGCCCGCTTCGTTCCGTCGGTGCTCGATCCCAACATCGTGCCGTTGTCGATGGAATCGTGGAGCGAGCGAACGAGACCCGTTCTGCTGTACCTCCCGGACAGTCGCAAGGACTTTTACGGGCTCGGCGTCATCGAGCCCGTGA
>JAQBQC010000502.1 GCA_028287205.1 Gemmatimonadota bacterium | reverse complement strand
CTGATGCGATGAGCCAAGCAGCCAGGGCTCCGGCCGTTCCGGGAGTCCGGGAAGCGCGGCGAGCCTGCGAAATGGATGTTCGCGCGGCAGCTTGTCGTAGAGATAGCCCAGCAACTCGGCGAGCTGCTGGGGAAAATCATTCGGAGAGCGCTGGCGCCGATCGCGCTGCAGTGCGAACGCGGTCTCCGAATCGGTGCCGGCGGCGCGTCCGAGCCCAAGATCGATGCGATTCGGAAAGAGGCCCGCGAGCACGCTGAAATTCTCGGCGACCTTGAGCGCGCTGTAGTGCGGGAGCATGACGCCTCCACTGCCGACACGCATGCGCGGCGTCGATGTGGCGATCGCCGAGATGAGCACCTCGGGCGACGGACCCGCGATCATCGGGCTGCCGTGATGCTCGGCGACCCAGTATCGATGGAAGCCCAGCGCATCCGCGTGCTTCGCAAGATCGATCGAGTTGCGTAACGCAGACGCGCTCGTGGTGCCCTCGGCCACGGGCGTCTGGTCGAGTACGCTGACGCGAAGTGGCTCTTGCGACGACAGTGCAACTGTGTTGGACATGGGCTGCCGGTTCGGGGTGGCGCGATGCCGTGCGGCGCGAACGCGGCGGCGGCGACTGGGGGATGAACGCCCGAGACACCGGCGAGTTTCCCGGCTGTGGCCGGCGGTCCGCCTCAGCTGTCCAGAGTGTCGCGAGTGGCGCGTGCGAAGGCCGTCAGCGAGAACGGCTTCTGGATGAAGGATGTCGTGGCCGAAATGATGCCGCGCCGGATGACCTCATCGTCCGTATACCCGGACATGAACAATGCCTTGAGCCCGGGGCGCTGCTCCTGCAGTCGTCGCACCACTTCACCACCGCCCATTCCCGGCATGACGGCATCGGAGATGACGAGATCGATCGTCGACTCGAACGCTGCCGAGAGCGCGAGTGCCTCTGCGCCGCTCGCCGCAACCAGCACGACGTATCCATGTCGTTTGAGAATTCGAGTGACGATGTCACGCACCGCCTGTTCGTCCTCGATGATCAGCACTGTTTCCGCTCCGCGGACGGACGGGCTTTCGGCGACGAGAACGTCGTCGGCTTCTCGCGCCTTCGAGGAGGCCGGCAAGTAGACCTGGAACGTGGTTCCCTCGCCAGGCGCGCTGTCGACGAGAACGTAGCCGGCGGACTGCTTGACGATCCCATACACGGTGGCCAACCCCAGTCCGGTGCCCTTCCCCATTTGCTTCGTAGTGAAGAATGGCTCGAACAGCCGCGCGCGCACGGCGGCATCCATGCCGATGCCGGTGTCACTCATCTCCAGCAGCGTGTAGTCGCCGGCGGGGATGAGGTGCCGCGCGCCCTCACCACCTTCCGCGATCGTCCGATTGCATGTGGTGATCGTCAGCAAACCTCCGTCGGGCATCGCGTCGCGTGCGTTCACCGCGAGATTCATCAACACCTGATCGAGCTGGCTCGCGTCGGCGATCACAGCGCGAAGGTCAGGAGCGAGGTGAGTGACGATCTCGATGTCCTCGCCGAGCAGGCGGCGGAGCATCTTGCCTGTGCTCTCGATGATTGCATTGAGATCGAGCAGCGCAGGCTTCAGGATCTGCTTGCGGCTGAACGCAAGCAACTGTCGCGTGAGTCCCGTGGCGCGGATCGCTGCCTTCTGGATCTCCTCGGCATCTTCGAGGCGGACATTGCCCGAATTGATGGACTCGATGAGAAAGGCGCTATGGGCGCCGATGACCGTGAGGAGATTGTTGAAATCGTGCGCGATGCCTCCGGCGAGACGACCTACCGCGTCCATCTTCTGCGCCTGCCGGAGCTGCGCCTCGAGCTCGACTCGCTCCGTCGTATCGATCACGTGCGCCAGCACCCGGTCTGGCTGCTGGGGACCAATGGTGAGATCCAGAGTCTTTGTGCCACCGGGAGGGGGCCCATCGAATTCGACGCTGCGCCGAAGCACGACGTTCTCGCTGAGACATCTTCGATACGCGTCACGAAGCGTGTCCCACTCCGGAAACAGCTCGCTGAACAGTCTCCCGATTGCCGAAGATCCGTACTCGGGGAAGGCGCGGATCGCGGCCTCGTTGCAGTCCACCATCACGAAGTCGTCCCCGCGCACTTCCCACAGGTAGGTGGGCACGGGCACTTTCGCGAATTGGTCGCGTAGCCGCTGCTCCGACTGTTGCAGCGCCTGCGTTGCGAGAACCTGGTCGGTTACATCCACGCCGTGCGAGACGATGTCGAAGTTTCCCTCGGCGTCGGCCAGGCGCTGGTAGACGACATCCACGTATCGCGTCTCGAGAGGCGCGCCTGGCGCGCGCACGAGGCGTACCGGCAGCTGCTTGGCGGAGATCGGCTCGCCTGTCAGTCGCACGCGGTCGAGCAACTCGACGAATCCCTGATCGCGGAGCTCGGGGAGAGCCTCGAGCAGTGAAAGGCCGACAGGATCTCGATGCCCGACGAGCTGAAGGTACGCGGGATTGATCCGCTCGAAGACGTATTCGGGGCCGTGCATCACCGCGAGGAAGGCCGGCGCTTCCTGAAAGATCGTCGCGAGGCGCGAACGCTCCGCCTCGAGCGTGGCGACGAGTCGCTCGCGCTCGCGCGTCTCGAGCTCCCGTTCGGTGAGGTCGACGTTGACGGCAACGCCGCCGATGATGCGCCCGTCAGAATCGATGATCGGCGCGGACGACACGAGGAGGTGCCCGCGACTGCCGTCGAATCGCTCGATCTCGACATACTCGCCGATGATCGTCTCTCCGGTCTCGAGCGTGCGCGCGAGCGACCAGTCCTTCGGCGCGATGGATTTTCCGCCCGACGTCCACGCGCGAAAGGATGTAAAGTCGTCCGGCATCGCAGCGGGTGGAGCGTGGCCGCCCCAGATCTGGGCCACGGCGGGGTTGCAGTGCGTGATGGCTCCCAAGGCATCCGAGAGCCAGACGCCCACTGGGAGCGCCTCGAGCGTCGCGTTCAGCCGTCGCCGATCCGCATCGGCCGCCGCCGCGGCATCGGATATGTTCTGTTCCTCCTGTCGCGTGAGACGCACCAGCGCAGCAACCGACGCGCGAAGCTCGGCCGAGTCGATGGGGTGCGCGAGAAATCCGTCGACACCGGCATCGAGCGCTCGCACGCGCGCCTCGCGCGAGCCCTCGGCGGAGACGTACAGCAAGGGGAGCAACTGCGCAGACGCAGCCTTGAGCCGGCGGCACAGCTCGAAGCTTTGCGATTCCGGGATCGAGAGGCTCAGCACTACTGCATCGATCGACTGGCAGCGGCGCGCGGCGAGGGCATCTTCCGCCGACGAGGCCTCGATCACCTCGAATCCTTCCGCGCGCAGCATCAGCGCGATGGCGTAGTCGTGGGCGGCAGAGTCATCTACCACGAGCACGCGCGCGGCTGCGGTGGTGCTGCGATCTCGAGTGTTCTGCAGTCGCGATGAGGATGAGCGTGGGTTCAACAGCATCGCCAGGTGTGCGGAAAGGCGTGCGTCGACCACATGCCTCACGCCCGTTGCCTGACTATAACATCCGAGACGCAAAAAGGAGGAGGCTTACTTTTTTATAACTCTCCGCGCCGGATCACTGCCGATCGAGCACCGCGCGCACCTTTCGCGCCAACTCGACTGGCCCGAATGGCTTCTGC
>JAQBQC010000176.1 GCA_028287205.1 Gemmatimonadota bacterium | reverse complement strand
ATCCCAGCTGCTCGGCGATCTCGAAGCCCATCGTCTTCGAGCCTTCACCATAGTAGCCGCGAAGGTTCACGTTCACGATTCCCCAGCCGAAGCGATCCGCCACCTGCGCGCACAGGCGGTTCACATCGTCGTAGTGGCCGCGCACGCGCACGAGATGTGGGCCGTATACGGCGGTGCCAAGCACCTTCGCCTGCTCGAGATTGTCGGGGATGAAAATCCACGCCGGCAGCCCCGCGCGCGCGGCCTGCGCAGCCACCGCGTTCGCGAGATTGCCCGTGGACGCGCAGCCGACGGTCTCGAGGCCGAGCGCCTTCGCCGCGTTGATCGCCGATGCGACGACGCGATCCTTGAAGGAGAGTGAGGGATGCGACACCGCATCGTTCTTGATCCAGAGCTTCGCTACGCCGAGCTTGTCGGCGAGCCGGGGCGCGTCGACCAGCGGCGTGAAGCCGGTGTCCTGCGAGAGCGTGGGAGTTCCCTCGAACGGGAGCCATTCGCGGTAGCGCCACATCGACGGCGCGCGCGTCGCAATCTCGGCTCGGCTCGGGAGCCTGCGCGACGCCGGATACATCGGCTCGAGTGGGCCGAGGCACGATCCGCAGACCGCTTCCGGCGCGGCCTCGAACTCCGCGCCGCACCCTTTGCAGTGCTGTGGAAGGACGCGCACCGACGGCGAAGAAGTGACGGCACCGCGTGCCGGAAGCTCTGCTGTATACATGTCGCTCTCTAGTATTTCGGAACGCTCGGATCGACGTCGTCGCTCCAGCGCGTGATGCCGCCGGCCAGATTCCAGACCTTTCTGAATCCGGACGCCTGCAGCTGCTGTACGGCCTTTGCGCTGCGGCCGCCGACCTTGCAGTGCACGACGATGTCGCGCGCACTGTCGAGTGTGGGCAGCGCCTCGACGACGGTACCGAGTGGAATGAGACGTGCGCCCGGGATCCGTGCGATGTCCCACTCGTGCGGCTCGCGCACGTCGATGAGATCGAAGTCGTCGCCGCGCGCGATTCGCGCCGCGAGCTGGGCGGGGGTGATCTCGGGTACCGCACTCTGCGCAGCGGCATCGGCGGCCGCTGCCTGGCGCACACCGCAGAACTCCTCGTAATCGATGAGCTCCTTGATCTCGTGCGTGCCGCACGCCGGGCACTCCGGATCCTTGCGCAGGTTGAGCGTGCGAAAATTCATGCGCAGCGCGTCCACCAGCAGCAGCCGGCCCGCGAGGCTCTCACCGATGCCGAGGATGAGCTTGAGCGCCTCGGTCGTCTGGATCGTCCCGATGATTCCCGGCAGCACGCCGAGCACTCCGCCCTCGGCGCAGCTTGGCACGAGTCCTGGAGGAGGAGGCTCGCGAAAGAGGCAGCGATAGCACGGCGCTTCTGCGGTCGCGAATACGGACGCCTGTCCTTCGAAGCGATAGATGCTTCCGTACACGTTCGGCTTGCCGAGCAGCACGCATGCATCGTTGACGAGATAGCGCGTCTGGAAGTTGTCGGTGCCATCGACGACGAGATCGTACGTGCCGATGATCTCGAGTGCGTTGCGCGACGTGAGCGGCGTCTCGTGCGCTTCGACCTTCACGTTCGGATTGAGATCCTCGATGCGCTCGCGCGCGGAGTCGAGCTTGCGCTTGCCGATCGCGCTCGTGCCGTGCAGCACCTGCCGCTGCAGATTCGTGGCGTCGACCACGTCGAAGTCCACCAGCCCGAGCGTGCCCACGCCTGCCGCGGCGAGATAGAGCGCGGCGGGAGAGCCGAGCCCTCCAACGCCGACGAGCAGCACACGGGCGCGCTTGAGCTTCTTCTGCCCCTCGAGACCCACCTCCGGAAGTATGAGGTGGCGGCTGTAGCGGAAGATCTCTTCGTTCGAGAGCTCGGGGGTCACGGACGCGGTAGTCGACATCGGATCAGCCTCCGGCAATTGCGGGCACGATGGTGAGCTCATCGCCATCCTTCACCGGCGACCTGAAACTGCCGGTGAAACGGATGTCCTCGTCATTCAGATAGAATGTGACGAATGCGTACGGGTCGCCTTTCTCGTCGCGCAGGCGCGGCGCGAGATCGGGATAGCGGCCGGCGATGTTCTCGACGACTTCACCCACCGTGTCGCCCTCACTGCGCAGCGTGCCGCTGTCGGCGAGGCGGGCGAGAACCGTGGGAAGAAAAAGAGTGACTGCCATACGACCTCTGAGCGAAAGACGTTGTGTGAGCGCGAACGTGAGCTACGATGCGACTTCGATGCGCGGACGGAGAGCGGCACGAAACTCGGCCGCATCCTCGTCATCGATTGGATAGCAGTGTTCTGGTGCAGGGAAGCGAAACGCGCGCACGTCGGCGGCGTAGTCGCGGATCGCCTGCTCGGTAACGGCGCCGACCTCCGCGTACCGCCGGACGAAGCGAGGCGCGATATCGCCGACGAAGGAGCCGAGCACGTCGTGCGCGATCACGAGCTGTCCGTCGACATGCGGGCCCGCGCCGATTCCGTAGACGAGTAGATCGACGCGCTCGCGAATGAACGCGGCCGTCTCCGCCGGAATCGCCTCGAGCAGCACGGCGAACGCACCGGCATTCTGCAGCGCGAGCGCGTCGTCTAGCAGGCATTGCGCAGCGGCGAGCGTCTTTCCCTGCACGCGATAGCCGCCAAGCTGGCCGAGCGACTGCGGTGTGAGCCCGAGGTGTCCCATGACGGCGATGCCGGCGTCCGCGATCGCGCGCACGCGTGGAGCAACCCGGAGCCCGCCCTCGAGCTTGACGGCGCCGCATCCGGCGGCGACGAACGCTCCGGCGTTGCGAATGGCGCGCGCATTCGACGGCTGATACGAGAGGAAAGGCATGTCACCGATGACCAGCGCGCGCTTCGCCCCGCGGCACACCGCGCGCGTGAAGACGAGCATCTCGTCCATCGTGATCGACGTCGTGCTCTCGTGGCCGAGCATCGTCATCGCGGCGGAGTCGCCCACGAGCAGGACGTCGGCGCCCGCGCGATCGGCGAACACCGCGGTTGGATAGTCGTACGCCGTGATCCACACGGCGGGCTCACCGCGCTCGCGGAGTGCGGCGAGCGTGGCGGTGGTGACGCGGCGCGTGGGGGCGGAGACGTGTGACATGTTCGTCAGCTCGCGAGCGAGGTGAAGCACTCGTGCACCAGCGTGAGCGCGCGATCGAGATCCGCGCGCCCGGTGGCGAACGAGAGGCGCAGATATCCTTCGCCGGCGGCGCCGAATGCGGTGCCCGGCAGGAGCGCGACGCCGTGGTCGTGCAGGAGCTTCGATGCGAGCTGCGCCACGGTGATGCCGGCGGCTTCGGTGATGGCGGAGACATCCGGAAATGCGTAGAACGCGCCTGCGGGCGCATCGATGCGAACGCCGGGGATCGCTGCGAGGCGCTCGGATACGAGCTGGCGTCGCACGGCGAACTCCTTGATCATCGCATGCAGTGGCTCCTGTGTCCCGGCGAGCGCTGCGATCCCCGCGCGCTGCACGAATGCCGGAACGCACGCGTGATCGTTGAGCGCGAGCAGCGCGAATCGCGGCGCGAGCGGCGTAGGGAGCAGGCCATAGCCAAGCCGCCAGCCCGTCATCGCGTACGCCTTCGAGAAACCATCCACGAGGATCGAGCGCTCGCGCATTCCCGGGAGCGTGAGAATCGATGGAACCGGCGGCGCGCCGTAGTTGAACGGGCGATAAATCTCATCGATGATCACGATCAGATCGTTCGCCTCCGCGAGCTGCGCGAGCGCAGTGAGCCTCCCCGCGTCGATCACTCCGCCGGTGGGGTTCTGCGGCGAGTTGAGAAAGAGCACTCGCGTGCGCGACGTGATCGATGCGGCGATCGCATCGATGTCGGGCGCGAACCCGCTCGCCGCGTCGAGCCGATAGGTGACCGGGCGCGCCCCCGCGAAGCGGACCACGGAATCGTAGATCGGATACGCGGGGTCGGGGATGAGCGCCTCGTCGCCGTTCTCGAGCAGTGCGAGCGCAGCGTAGAGCAGAATCGGCTTCGATCCCGGAGTGACGATGATGTCATCGGGCGCGGCCTTGATGCCGTGCGACGCGAGGTGGTTCGCGATCGCGATGCGCAGGTCGAGTAATCCCCCGGCGGGACCGTACTTCGTCTCGCCGTTCTGCAGCGCACGAACACCGGCCTCGACGATGTGCGGCGCGGTCGGGAAGTCGGGCTCGCCGATTTCCAGATGTAGAATGTGCTGCCCCTTCTGCTCCAGCGCACGCGCGCTCGCGAGCACCTCGAAGGCGCCTTCTGAGCGAAGACCATCGAAGCGTGACGCGATCGGGAGCTGAACTGCGGCGAGACTGGCTGTTGTCATCGACTCGAGAGGTGCAGATGCAAAAA
>JAQBQC010000168.1 GCA_028287205.1 Gemmatimonadota bacterium | reverse complement strand
ATATGGCAGTGGTACATGTACTGGCCGGTATAGGGCACGAATCGCGCAGCGATGCGCGTCGCCTGCCCGGGGTGGCAGCATACCACGTCCTTCCAGCCGCGCTCCGCATCCGAGATTGTGAGCGGCTCCGCGCTTGGATTGTCGTCGTCGAGTAGAGCCCGCGACAAGACCTGGAACGCCACAAGATGTAGATGCATCGGGTGCGAGTCGTCCGTGGGATTACGGAATTCCCAGATCTCAATGTCGCCCAGCCGCGGCATTTCGTCGACACCATCGTGAAAGCCTTTTCCGTTGAGGCGCATCATGCCTGGGTTGGCGGGATCCTCCTGGAGCGTGATCACGCGTGTGAGCGCCGCCTGCTCGATGGCGATCGGCTCGATGCGAGAGAGCACCGTTGGGAGAGCGATCGCAGCACTCGTTTTCGGCGCGGCGACGCGGAACTGCATCACGAACGCGCAAGACGGCGCGTGACCAGAGGGGAAGGGCGCCGGCGCATCGTTGCGCAGGACCAGTCGGTGTCCCATGCACTCGCGGAAGTCCGCAATAACATCCACTCGCTCTCCCGGCGCGAGTAACAGCGAGCCGCGCACAGGCACTGGAGCGGCCAGCAGGCCGCCATCGTTTCCGATGAGCGTCAACAGGTTGGAATGTTCGACGCACCCTGTCTCGTCACCGAGCGTGAGCCGATAGAACCTCGCATTGGATCCGTTGACGATCCGCAGGCGGTGCGGGACGGCCGGCACCTCGACGAACGGCCACACCGTGCCGTTGACTAGCGTGTATGGCCCGTAATACTCACCGTTCGGCTGGTCGAGCTTGTAGAGCAGCGCGCCGTTTGGCGTTCCATCCGCGTCGAGATCGAGATTCCGGTCCTGGAGCAGCAATGGGAGCTCGTGCTCTTCCGAGGGCAATGAGAGCGCTGCCTCCTCGTCATCTCTCACTATGTATAGGCCGGCCAGTCCGGCGTACACGTTTTGCGCGGTCTGCCCCATCGCGTGATCGTGATACCAGAGAAGCGCGGCGCGCTGCCGATTCGGGTACCTGCTCGTGATCGACATGCCAGGCAACATCCCGTTGTCGGGCCATCCATCCGACTGCGCCGGCACGACGGCTCCGTGCAAGTGAGTGATTACCCAGGAAGGCAGCGATACGCGATTCAGCCAGTGGCCAGTGGCATCTCGTCCCACCCGCGATTGGCTTGTTTCGTTGGGCGATGGATTACCGATGAAAGTTCGGATCGGATGGTTGGCATCAGCCAGACTGTTCACCCACTCGATCTCGACCGGGCGGTCGCGACGCGCTTCGATCGTAGGTCCCGGATAGACGCCATTATAGGTCCAGAGTGTCGTGTCAGGCAGATCGGAGTGCAGGCGCGTGTGCGCGGCCCCGACCTCGATTCTGTACCGATCCACGTCGTCGCCCGCCGCTGAACGGAGCACCGGTGGCCGAACGAGCTGGTCGCGAAAGGGCACGAGCAGCAAGTCAGTGTCACGCGACGGATCTCGTCGGGCGGCTTGCGACGACATGGCCTTCATCGCAGTCAGGCGACCTGCAACTGATCGTCGATTCGTGTTACACCCGGCGCCGACCAAATTGCGCGTTCGATGTCGTCACGCACCGCGAACGTGGGCACGATGCCATTGAGCGTCACGACACCACCAACGGCCTCGACCGAGATGTTTGCGATGGTCCCATCGAAACGCCGGCGGATGGCGTCCTCGATGTCTCGCTTGAGGTCGCTCGCGGCCTCGGCGATCGACAGCTTGATGTCGTTCGTCACTTCGCGAACGCCGAGCAGGTTGCGCACGGCCTCCTCGGCCGCCTCGCGCTGCGAGAATCGCGCGACGGTGCCATGCAGCTGGAGCAGTCCGTCGGTGACGGTGGCGCGAATGCCATCCGGCACGCGCGCATCCCACTCGAGCGAACGCTTCGCCGCCTTCTCGATCTCACCGTCGTCGCGATAGTCGTCCTTCGACGGTTTCACATCGAGATAGTTGCGCACCGCTTTGACGCCGACCACGCGGTACGTAGCGCGCTCGATCGCCCACTTCTGTGCGTAGCTATCGGCGGATCCGTCCAGGTCTACCAATCCGTGGTCCACCGTGATCTCGACATCACGCTCGTCGGTGACGTCCAGATCCATTTTCAACTCGGCCCGGACGTCCGTATGTATCTCGTGGTCTTCCTTCAGAATGTGAATGCTGTCCTTGAGCGTCATGGCTCCTCCGATTCGTGCGTCTAATTTGATGTGAGCCCGGCCTGCCTTGCTCCGCACGGTGTGTCGCGCGAAAGGCGGAGGGGCGTGAAGGACTAGTTGACTCCGGCTGCGCCTTCATTGCGCAGCACGGTGAGCTCCCGCATGGACTTTTCGAACTCCTGCTTGGCGCCCTGGAGTCTTGCGCCAGAGGCCTGCGCGAACGCCTCCGCGCTGCGAGCCACGGCGTCGCGCTGTGTACGAAGGCGATCCCGGAACGTCGCAATTCCGGCCTTGACGCCCGCGTCGGCCGTCTTTGCGTCGGTCTCGAGCATCGCGATCTCGGCGTCTGTCGCCAGCGTCACGTTCACGGCATACGCCTGGAGGTCGTGCTTCGACTTCGCCACCTCGATCTCCAGCTGCGCGAGGTGCGCCTGTGCCTTGCCCTTCGCTTCTCCAGTGGCACGCGCCATCTCCGCCGTGCCCTTGGCCAACTCCGTTTGAGCGGAGATCAGCGCGGCGCCAACGCTTACCATGATCTCGAGACGCTTGGCATCCCGTTCCGCACGAAGCGATGCGAGCTTGCTTCGGGCTTCGCCTTTCGCCTTATCGGCTTTCGCGCGGAGCTCTTCGCTGAGTCGCGCGATGGCGGAATCGAAGATGTGAAGCTGCTGATGTGCATTTTCGATGGTGCTCATATCGATGCTCCCTGGCAAATGCGAATCGTGGTTGGTGAGTGATGCCTTCGGATCGATGGGCGCTCGCGCCTCAGGCCGTCCTGGCAGATCGGAACGTGTCGGTGACTTTGTCCTTCGCTGACGACAGCTTGAACGCCCCGATGAGGAGCACAGCGCCGCTCACGAAGGCAAAACCCGCAATGAGTCCCATGATCGCCGCCAGTGTGGTGGGAGGACTCATGAACGCGAATATCCCGGTGACGATGGACACGAGTCCGAAAGTCAGCGTCCATCCCCACGAAATGCCTGCGCTTCGCTCGTCGAACGCCGCGTAGATCGCAAGGCTGCCGGTGAGAAGGAGCCACCACGCTGTCCAGACAACAGCAAACGCCAACGAGAGGCCGGGATAGTAGTAGAGGGCGGCGACGCCGAAGGCGGTGCTCACGAATCCGCTCAACAGCATCAACCACCACCGGCTGTATACGCGGCGCAGGTCGAATGCGCGAACCATCTGCACGATTCCACTGACGACCGCCCAGATCGCGATCACCAGCGCGAACGAGGCGATGGAGTCCATCGGACGCCAGAGGATGAACGCGCCCAGCGCTATCGCGAGGAGTCCGCGCAAGGTGAGAGCCCACCATGTTCGGCGGTATGCGGATTGAATAAGATCGGATGTCATCGTTGTCTCCTGCCGCGCACATGCGGCTTTTGAAGTGTGTGCGTCCGACGAGCAAGTGATGTCGGCCGCGGTGAGATACGAACGATTAACCAAAACGGCGTGCCGCATCGTGAATGGTGCTATTGAACGAAATTGCGCGCGCCTTCTCTCGTTGAGCGCGGTCGCCCGCCGACACAATGGTGGAGGAGCGAACTCCGCGTGCGAATCCGAGCGGCGTCAGCCCATAGGCCGATTTGAACTTGCGGCTCAAGTGGCTCTGATCGGCAAAACCGGCATCGAGCGCCGCCCGCGAGAGTGATGCACCCATGGCGATCAGTCGCGCCGCGCGTGCGATGCGCAGCTGCACCTGATAGGAATGAGGTGGCAAGCCGACCGCACGGTGAAACGTGCGCACCAGATAGCTCTTGCTTACGCAAGCCAGCTCGGCCAATTCATCGAGCGCGACGCATTCGGTCGCATGCCGTTGGAGATGCGACTGTACGCGCCCGATCGCTCGCGCAACACGATCCTCTTCGGGCATCGGCGCGACTTCGTCCGCATGGCTCTGCACTAGCTGCCGAAGCAACCCACGACACCTTTCGGCAGCGTCGCTCGAGATCACCGGACGATCGAGCTCTTCTCCGAGCGCCGTCAGAGCGCGTGCGAGCGGACGATCAAATAGCGCCGCACGTCCGAAGCGGAGCACCGAAGCATCCCGCATGCCGACCGAGCGTGCGAGCTCCTGCAGAAGATCGGGAGAGACGAGGAAGACACGAGCATGGCAGTGCGAGCTGCTCGCGCTCGCGGCGTGGAGCTCCAGTACGCCGCCCACGCAGATGTCCCCCGGTTCCGTGAGCACGGGAACGCCACCCCTCAACACGATGAAACGCCTGAGGGGCACGACTATCAGCAGCGCTTCGTATGTGTGCTGCGCGATGTGACTTCCTTCGTACGTACCGGAGATGAGACCGGGGAGCGTATCCGGTAGTGGGCGGCGGAAGTCAGCGCGACGTGCGACCGGGACAATCGTCGCGCTCGTCCACGGCATCT
>JAQBQC010000498.1 GCA_028287205.1 Gemmatimonadota bacterium | reverse complement strand
CACGTGGCGCAGAAGGTGTCGAGCTCGGGGCGAATGGCCGAGCCGCACGTCACGCAGGACTGCGCGGTGGCGAGCTTGGCATCGGAGCGCCTGCCGCAATGCGCGCAGAACGGAAGTCCCGCCTCGCTGATGCTGCCACACCATCCGCAGCTCACTGTCTCTCCATCGGGCACGGGCGTGTGGGGCGTAAGGGAAAGTTCGAGCGCGCGGGCCGCGCTCGAGGCGCGCCTGCCGATGCTCGGGGACGGGCGGTGGAGATGCGGTGGTCGCGCCCCAACGGACGGACCGGACGGAATGGCAACCACGGGCTGTGACGCCGATGATGGAAACGCCGAATCAGCTGCGGCGCCGACCGGCTTTCCGCAGTCGATGCAGTACAGCGAGTCGGGCGTGTTCGAACGGCCACAAAATGCGCAGACAGTCAAGCTCGAGCCTCCAGGGAGTACCCCGGTAAGACGCGTGAATATAGGGCGAGGTCAATACGAAGAGCAATGAAATCAAACGCCGAGAACGACTTACCGAGATTCGAAAAAACATGCACGACTCCGGCTCCCTCCTTTCCGGGTGCGCAATTAGGTTGGACTCAATGCGTTCATCTCTCGTTGGCGTGTCGGTGCTGCTCGCTGCCTGCGCGACCGCCTCCCCTTCCAAGACCACCACCGCCACTCCCGCCCCCGCGGCACATGCCGAAGGGTCGACGGCGTTGCCCCCGATCCCTCTGGTCACGGGTGCGCTCAAGCCGATCGTCGTCTACCCCGTGGCGAGCTCGCTGGTGGAGGCGCGCGACTCGAACTTCATCTTCGGCTCACTGGGCAACGGTCGCGCCAAGCTGTGGATCAATGGTGCACCGGTGGCTGTCGCGCCGAACGGCGCCTTCCTGGCCTGGCTTCCGGTACCGCCACCGGAGAGTCCGCGCTACGAGCTGGTGGCTGCGGATGGCGCGGACACGGTGCGCGTCGAGCATCCGGTGCGCCTTCGGCCGCCCGGGATTCGTCTCGCGACGGATGGGGTGCTCGCCTACGACACGACCTCGGTGTCGCCCGGCAGCCGCCTCGCCCTCCGCGACGATGACACGGTACGGGTGAGCGTGCGCACCGCGCCGAATGCGCAAGTCGTGTGGCGCGGCGATGCCGGAGCAGCTCAAGCGCTCACGGCCGCAGGACCATCGTTCGCGGCGGACATGCCCGCGCGAATGCTGCGTGCGCGCACCGAGCTGCTTCTCACCCGCGGGAGCGACACGATCCACGTGGCGGTGCCGCCAGTGGGCGTGGCGCTGCCAAGCCAGTGGGCGATGCTCGGCAAGGACAGCACGGGCGTCGACGCGACGGACGAGGAGCTGATCGGGCGCCCAGTTCCGGGAGGGACGTACAAGTGGTTCCTGCTGCCCGGTACCGCGCTCGAGGTCACGGGACGCAACGGCGATTTCTCGCGCGTGCGGCTCGACTCGCAGCTCGAGATCTGGGTGTCCACCGCCGATCTCCACCCGCTGCCGCCGGCATGGTTGCCGATTCGTCGCGTCGCCGGGAATGTGCGGCTCGAGTCGCAACCGGAGTGGGTGGATCTCGTCGTGCCCATGCCCGGGCGGCCGCCGTTCTACGTGGACGAGGGCACACACGAGCTCACGGTCACGCTGTACGGCACCTCGATCAACACGGATCTGGTGAACTACGGCGCGAACGACTCGCTGGTGAGCGAGGCCAAGTGGACGCAGGAGACGAGTGCGCGCGGCCACTTCACGCTGCGGCTCTCGTCGCCGTCATACGGCTATCTCGCGTTCTGGCAGAACGGCGCGTTCGTGCTACGCGTGCGGCGGCCGCCGCGCATCGACAACGGCTCGCCGCTCAAGGGGCTCACCATCGCCATCGATCCCGGTCATCCGCCGATTGGCGCGACGGGACCCACCGGATTGTACGAGCCGGTGCCGACGCTCGCGGTGGGGCTCGTGGTGCAGCAGATGCTCGAGCAGCGCGGCGCGAAGGTCGTGATGACGCGCACCACGCCGGATCCCGTCGCGCTCGGCGATCGCCCGATCATCGCGCGCAAGGCGAACGCCAACGCGCTCGTGTCGATCCACCTCAACGCGCTGCCGGATGGGATCAATCCGTTCACGTCGAACGGAACGGGCGCATACTACTTCCGCTCTCACTCGATCCCGCTCGCGCGCGAGCTGCAGCGCGCGATGGTGGCGCGCATGGGACTGCGCAACCTCGGGATCAACTACGACAATCTGCGGCTCACGCGGCCGACCTGGATGCCCGCAGTGCTGTGCGAGGGCGCCTTTCTCATGATCCCCGAGCAGGAGAACGCGCTTCGTACGCCGGAGTTTCAGCGCGCGTATGCAACCGCGATCGTGGACGGATTGGAGAGCTACTTCCGGTCGTTGCCCGCTCGATGACATCGGGGTGCGCGCTTGCCGCGCTCGCGTTCGCGCTGTGCGCTGCGACGAGCGGCGCCGCGCAGGTGGTGCCGAACGCGCACTGGCGCACGATCGACACCAAGCACTTTCACGTGCACTTCACGCCCGAGCTCGAGCCTGCGGCGCGGCGCGCGGCGGTGAGCGCGGAGCGGGCGTACGCGAAGCTCGCGGCGCAGCTCGTCGAGCCGCGCGGGCCGATCGATCTCGTCGTCTCGGACAACGTCGATTTCGCGAACGGATCGACCACGCCGTTTCCGACCAACCGCGTGATCGTGTACGCGCATCCGCCGCTGGATGACCTGTCCCTGCGCTTCTACGATGACTGGCTCGCGCTCGTCATCACGCACGAGCTCACGCACGTCTTCCATCTCGACCGCACCCGCGGATGGTGGCGCGTTGCGCAGCACGTCTTCGGCCGGTCGCCGGCGCTCTTTCCCAACCTGTATCTGCCGGGATGGGTGACCGAAGGCCTCGCCGTGTACTTCGAAAGCGATCTCACGGGCTACGGCCGCGTGGAAGGGACGTACGAGCCGATGATCATCACGTCCACCGCGCGCACGCACGGCGTGCTCGGCATCGACAAGTGGAGCCTGTCGACGACGCGCTATCCGTACGGCGACATCGCGTACGGCGGCGGCGCGCTGTTCATGGACTATCTCGCCCGCACGCGCGGTGCGCCGTCGATCGGAAAGTTCGTGGAGACGTCGAGCGGCACCACGATCCCGTTCCGTCTCAATCACATGGCGGTGCAAGGGTTCGGCATCTCGTTCAGCGATGCGAAGCGCCGGTGGACGGACAGCGTGGTGGCGAGCACGCCGCCGGAGCGCTCACCGATGGCCAATTGGCATGACGTGACGACGGGCGGCTACTTCGTGGGCTATCCCCGGTGGGAGAACGACGGGTCGCTGCTCTACGTCTCGTCGAACGGGCGACAGACGCCCGCGCTCCAGCGCGTGCGCGCGAATGGATCTATCGAGCGAATCTCGCGGCGCAACGGTGTCACGCCGAACGTGCCGCTCCCCGACGGCTCGGTGGTGTACTCGCAGCTCGATCTCGTCAGCCCGTACGAGGATCGCTTCGATCTCTACCACGAGAAGGACGGTCACGTCGAGCGGCTGACGCACGGCGCGCGGCTCACATCGATCGACGCGCGCGCCGACGGCGAGATCGTCGCCGTGCGCTTCGATCCGGCCACGACGTCGCTGGTGCGCGTGCGTCCCGATGGATCATCGATACGCATGCTCACGAGCGCGTCGCCGGACACGGAGTGGGCGGAGCCGAAGTGGTCGCGCCATGGCGACCGCATCGCGGCCACGCGATGGACGCGAGGTGGCTACACGCAGATCGTCGTGCTCGACACGCTCGGCCACGTGCTGCGCGAGCTCACGCGCGATCGCGCATCGAACTCGCAGGCGGAGTGGGCGCTCGATGATGCGGCGATCGTCTATGCCTCGGATCGCACGGGTGTGTCGCAGCTGTATGCGGAGCGCGTTGCAGGGGATGCGCGCGAGCCGAGCGTGCGGCTTACAGATGTGACGACGGGAATCTTCTGGCCGGCGATCTCGCGCGATGGCAAGTCGATCGCCGCGGTACAGTGGGAGAGCGACGGCTACCACCTCGGTGTGGCGCCGCTCGGTCGCGTGCTGCAGGGACCGACGGGTGGTGCGGCGCGCATCGCCAAGGCGGACGTCCCGAAGGCGGGCAGTGCGAAGGCGGACACCGCTGCGAAGCTGCCGCCTCCCGCGAGCACCGCGATCGCGCATGGGTACTCGCCGTGGCGATCGCTGCTTCCGCGCTACTGGCTGCCGCTGATCGGCCAGAACGACTTCGGCGATTACACTGTCGGCGCGTTCACGAGCGGCAACGACGTAGTCAACCGGCATGCGTATGCCGCGCAGGTGCTCGTCGACTTTGCGCGCTCGCAGCACACGGCGCAGGCGAGCTACCGCTACGCGGGGCTCGGTCAGCCGGTGCTCGAGGCGCATGTGCAGCAGTACTGGGATGCCTATCGCGCGCTCGACAGCGCCGGCGATTTCGTCGGCAATCTCTTTCGCCGCACGCGCGACCTCGATGTCGGCGTCACCTTCAGCCGGCCGCGCGTGCGCACGAATGCGTACGTGAGCGTGTTCGGCACCTACGAGCAGCGCGACTACACGTCGGACCCGGCGCCGCTGGTATCGCAGATCGTCGGGCTCGAAAATCCGGCGCTCCGCTACTGGATGCTCTCATCGTCCGCCGGCTGGTCGAACGCGCAGGCGTCCGCACTCTCGATCTCGCCCGAGGACGGCATGTCGATCGGCGTGACCGGACGCCTCAAGTGGTTCGAGAGCGGCGGTCCCATCGCGTCGAAGAACATCTCGGCGGCTCTCACGGCGTACAAGTCGCTCGACATGGGATCGTTCGCGCGCCACGTGATCGCGGTGCGCGCCGCCGTGGGCGTGTCGGATGGCGCGGAGCTCAACGAGTTCGATCTCGGCGGCGCGAGCGGTGCGAACATCGCGGCCCTGCCGGGGCTCTCGCTCGGTGCGCGGCGCACGTTCGCGGTGCGCGGCTTTCCAGTCGGGATCGAGAGCGGCACGCGCATCGTCGCCGGATCGCTCGAGTACCGCCTTCCATTCACGCGGCAAGAGCACGGCTTCGGATTGTGGCCAGTGTTCCTGGATCGCACGTCGCTCTCGCTGTTCGGCGATGCGGGAAGCGCAAGCGGCGGATTCGGAACGATGGGCTCGCTCGCCGACAACTGGATCGCGTCCGCGGGAGCGGAGCTCGGAATAAATCTCGCGGTGCCGTACGATGTGCCGTACCTTCTGCGAATCGGCGTGGCTGCGCCGGTGGTCAATCACTCCGGGCTCGGCGTCAGATCCGCGAGCGTGTACGTCCGCCTCGGCTTTTCGTTCTGAGCAATTCCTTCATCGCGTGAGCGTGTCGTGAGCCTCGATCCCAGCGCCTTCATCCATCCGCTCGCCGCAGTGATCGGCGACGTCACGCTCGGCGCGCGCGTGTCCGTGTG
>JAQBQC010000159.1 GCA_028287205.1 Gemmatimonadota bacterium | reverse complement strand
CGTCCACGCCGTTCGGAATCACCTCGGTGGTGATCCCATAGACCTCGCGCAAATGTCTTGCGAACCAGTGTGAAACGCTGAGTCTCGCGTCGGCCCCGCGCGCATTCTCGATGAGCGCGCGGTTGATCGACTCCTGCCACGGAAGCAATTGTCCTCCCCAATCCTCCGGGAAATACATCGTGTGATAGGTATGCACCCACCGCTTGCCGCGCTCCTGCGCGATCATTCCCGCGCGCACGAAGGGGGGATCGACATGGCTGTGAACGAGATCATCCTGCGTCGCACGCCGACAGGCCCGCTTCACGTATTCCGCGCGCGCCTGCGCCGGCCACCAGCGCGCGGCCTCGACGCTGGGAAAGAGGGCGACATCGAATCGGGAATACGCGGCCAGGGAGACGAGGTGCCGCCGCACGCCTCCGAGATTCTCTGCTGCCCATGAAAACCCTGCTGCGATCGTCGGGCCCAGGCTCAGCGTACGCCGGCTCTCGCGATAACGCACCCACGCCTTGCGAGCACTGTGGCTCAGTCCGCTCACGCGCGACGAGCCGCGGCGGAGATGCAGCGTTGCATCGAGCTGTCCGTCTCAAAAAAAGTCGAGCTCATCTACGGTCTCCCAACTTCAGAGTACTGCCCGTCGGGAGTATCCGTCTATCAGGCACACATGACTTTTTGCTTCGTTTTCAGGTACGTACGGTGCCGCCGCCCAGCACATTGAAATTTGTTTATGTGGAGTGGCTGTGTCGGCTTTTCGCAGGTGGCAAACCCAACGGCATCGAGTATGCGTCGCGAGAGCGGCGTCTTTCGCGGGATACGGTCGGTGTGCACCTCGCGCCGTTCGTCACAGCACCGCGTGTCATGATGCGCGCCCTGCTTCCAAGCATTGCGCTCGCGTGTACCGGTGCACATGCTCCCGCCATCATTGCCGCACCAGAGTGTCACCGCGTTGTCGAGTGCTCCTCGCAGGACCGTCTCCTGCCCGTGAGATCTGCTCGAAAAAATTCAGTGAGTCGGAGGATGCCGTCATGAATTGGATCCCACGTCAGGCTCGACGAAATTCGTGGACCCCGCTCGTCATCGTCATTGTCGCCGTGTTTTGTGCGTTGACCGTCACACTCTCGAATGCATTCGCGCAGGACACCGGACAGACTGGCTCCATCTCCGGCAAGATCACCGACGAGCATGGTGTGCCGGTGCCCAGTGCGCAGGTGTTCATCGATCGAACCACAATCGGCACGCTCTCGCGCGGTGATGGATCGTATGTCCTCGGCCAGGTGCCCGCGGGCACGCACCTCGTGCGAACGCGGCTCATCGGATTCCGTCCCGAATCTGCGAGCGTGACGGTCATGGCCGGGCAGCAGGCGACGCACGACTTCACCATCCGGGCGGATCCGCTTCAGTTGCAGGCGATCGTGGTGACGGGAACGTCGGCTCCGGTCGTGAATCTCAAATCGAGCGTCGCGATCACGACGCTGACTCCGCAGGTAATCCAACAGGCGCAGCCGCGAAGCACGACCGAGATGCTCCGCTACGTTCCGGGATTCACACGCGTCGAGAGCTCGGGCGGCGAGGTGAATGAGAACATCAGCATGCGCGGAATTCTCGGCGTCGAATACGTGATGTTCATGGAAGATGGGTTGCCCGTGTTTCCGACGATGCACACGTTCTTCATGAATGCCGACAATCTTTTCCGCGCGGACGAGAACATCGACCGCATGGAAGTCGTCCGCGGCGGAAGCTCATCGCTCTTCGGGTCGAACACGCCGGGGGCCATCGTCAATTTCATCAACAAGACCGGCGGCGATCAGCTTCAGGGCACCATGCTCGCCACGGGTGGCACCGAGGGACTGGCGCGCTACGATCTCAACGTCAACGGACCGATCGGCGATGATTGGCGCTTCAACGCCGGTGGCTTCTATCGCTACGACCACGGCGTGCGCGACCCCGGGTTCCCCGGTGTCCGCGGCGGACAATTCAAGGGCAACATTACTCGCCTGCTCGACAACGGGTACGTCCGCCTCTCCGCCAAGATCATCAACGACCGCAATCAGTTCATTCTCGATCTGCCCTTCCAGAACGCGGCCAATCCGCAGTTCGTCCCGGGTTTCGGACGTTACGGATCCATGAACACCAATGAGACCCTCGGTCTCACCGTTCCGACTCCAATCGGTGATCAGTCGTTACCGGTGGACGACGGGCTGCGAACGGTCGCATCCTGGTTCACGGCCGACGCCGGGTTCGACATGAAGAACGATTGGCACCTGCGAAACAGTGCGCAGGTCATGCACGACAATCAGCAGTGGAACGCGCTCGTGCCACAGAACGCAATGACGGTGGCCGACTACATCACCGGTCCCAAGGGTCAAGCGGCCTTGGCTCTCCCAGCTGGTAGCACTATTCAGCTCTTTTACACCAACGTCCTGGACGCCGCCGGTAACAAGGTCCCCTTTAATACGCCGAACAACCTCGTCGCTCCGGGACAGGACATCCACGTTGCCAAGCCCCTCTCGGCCTTTCAGGATCAGCTGTCGTTGAGCAAGGCGTTCGGACGAAGCAACGTGACGGCGGGAGCGTACTTCGCCAACTATTCGCAAACCAACAACTGGTTCTTCACCAACGTCCTCACCGACGTGCGCGACAACCCGCACTTTCTCGACGCCATCGTCACGACTCCTGGCGGCACTCCAACCGCGATCACGCAGAACGGCTTTACGAATCAGATGTCAGGCTTCGCCAACGGCACTGGGCAGACGACCGTCTTCTCCGGCGTTTTGGGCGGCTCCTTTCAGCTCACCGATAAGTTGCGCGTGGACGCCGGCGGCCGCGTAGAGTACGACGACTACGTGCAGAGCGCGGAGAACACGTCGTCGTTCGATCTGGACAACAATCCGAACACCACGTTCAACAACGAGACCTTCGGCAACGGGAGCTTCCGGCACTTCAACAGAAGCATCACCGATTGGGCAGCATCGCTGGGCGCCAATTACAGTATCAACGACAACATCTCGGTGTTCGCGTCGGCCGCCCGTGGCTACAAGATGCCTGCGCTCGATGAATTCCTGAACGCGACGGCGCAGCAGCAGGTCGATCTGTTCGGCTCTCGCGTCGTAAAGTCGATAGAAGGTGGTGTGAAGGGAGTCACCGGTAATTTCGGTTTCACGGTGAACGGCTTCTACACCAAGCTCACGAACATTGTCAGCCAGGGACTCGTGGTCGATTCCGTGACGGGCGGCTCAGCGTGGATCATCGTGAGCTCGCCGGAAAACAACTCCTACGGCGTCGAGCTCGAGCTGCTGGCGAATCCAATCGCGGGACTCCAGGTCCTCGGCAGCGGCACATTTCTGAAGGCGGAGCTGGGCTCTGGTGCCGGAGCCGACATCGGGAGCCGGATCAATGGGGTTCCGGCGTCGATCGGGAATCTCTCGGCGTCGTACACGTTCAGCAGAATGCGGGCGATAGCTGACTGGCACTGGGTTGGATCACGGTTCGTCGACGTCAAGGTCGGCACCGCGCTTCCTTCGTACAACTACTTCAACTTCGGCCTGTCCTATCTCCTGCCGAACCAGAACATCACGGTCAACGCAAATCTGCTGAACGCGTTCATGAGCGAGGGACTCGAGGAAGGAAATCCGAGACTCCTGAGCACGGGCGGAACAGGCATCTTCCTCGCGCGGCCGCTTCTGCCGCGCCGGCTCACCGTGTCGATGCGCTACGACTTCGGTTCGCAGGGCCCCACAGCACCCACGCCCTGATCGGTGGAGCTCGATGAGAATGGATGGCGGGTGAACGCAGGCCCGCCATCCCGTCGGAGCAGGTCCATCGCACGCATCACGGCCGCGATTGCTCTGACGGGAATCTGCTGCGCACGAACGCTCTTCGCCGGCACGCTCGCCGCACAGGACTCGCCGCGCGACCCGGCTAGTGATTCGACATTTCTACTTGCCACGACCGATCCCGCGCGTGAGCCGTCGCCCTTCATTGGCAACGGCCACGTGGGGCTGGTCATCCCTCCCATGGGTGTTGGCGCATCGCGCTCGTTCATCGCCGGGTTGTACGAGAACGGCGCTGGCGACGTTCCGCGCATCGCCGCCGCGCCCGCGTGGAACGCGGTCGATGTCTTCGATGGCGAGCGATGGCTCAGCGCGGCGTCTCCAACCAGCAGCACGCTCGGCGCGTACCGCCAGGTCATCGACATGCGGAGCGGCACGGCGCGAACGAGCTACGAGTGGAAGGATGGATCGCGACAGACGTCCGTGCGCGTAGAGACATTCATCTCGCGCGCCGACCCGTACCAGGCGGCGATCCAGCTCGCACTCGTTCCACGCGCGGCCGCGCGCATGCGAGTGCGATTCGCGCTCGTGAACTGGCCGCCGCCTCGGCGACTCCCGCTTGCAACGCTGGCGCACGTGAAGCCGGAATGGGGCCCGGCCGAGCTTTGGTATCCGGGACACATGAACGTTCGCACGAGAAAAGCGGCGCTCGTGCCCGGCGGTGGCACGCTCGAGATGACGGCATCACCCGACGGTCGCACGTTGACGCTGGCCGAGGCGGCAACGATCTCGTGGGGCAGCGACCTTCACGGATTGACGACACGCACCGTCTCTTCGGGCGACACGGCGATGGTGGAGATTGCGTTCGATGCATCGCCCGGCCAGACGTACACCTTCTCCGACCTGGTGAGCATCGTCTCATCCATCGAGTCGCCGCAACCCGCGGCACGCGCAACGCGTAGCGCAGCCATGGCACGAAGGCGCGGCTACGACGCTGTTGCCGCGAGCAGCATGGCGGCATGGCACCAGCGGTGGGAGACGGACATCGAGATCGATGGGGATCCCGCACTGCAGCGCGTCGTTCGATCGATGTTGTACTATCTCCTCTGCAGCGCCGACTCGGGTACCGCGCTGGCAATCCCGCCAATGGGACTCTCGAGCGGCGGCTACTACGGGCACGTGTTCTGGGATTCCGACACGTGGATGTTTCCTTCGCTCGTGCTCACGCACCCCGATGTCGCGCGCTCGCTCGTCGATTTCCGCGCGCACACCATCCCCGCCGCGCGCGCGAACGCCCGCGCGAACGGGTTCCGCGGCGCGATGTATCCATGGGAGGCCGACGATCGCGGGAACGAGACCACACCGCACTTCGCTGCGCAGAACGCGCACTCGGAGATACACGTCAACGGCGACGTCGCGCTCGCCCAGTGGCAATACTTTCTGGCAACCGGCGATTCCGCCTGGCTCGCTCGGAAGGGATTTCCGGTGATTCGCGCGACGG
>JAQBQC010000151.1 GCA_028287205.1 Gemmatimonadota bacterium | reverse complement strand
CTGCGTTCTCAGGCGCTCGCGCAGTCTGTCCCCGGAGCGGGGCAGGGAGACTAGAGCACCACAGGTCGCTGTACCGCATCTGCACCCCGCTCGGTTTTACCTCGGGGGCTTGGAGCGGCAGGCGCGGCACGAACGTGCCTCGCGACATTCGCAGCGCGCCGGCCCCATCGCATAGGCGATGGACTTGCGGCCCCGGCGCCGAGCTCGAGAGCATTTTGACAGACATAATCGAAACACCAGAGACGAACGCCCCAACGAGCTTCGCCGAGCTGATGCTCGCGCCCGAGCTTCTACGTGCGGTAGCCGATGCCGGCTACACCACTCCCACGCCGATCCAGGCACGCGCCATTCCGCTCATCTTGCGCGGACGAGACATCATGGGTCTCGCGCAGACCGGCACCGGCAAGACCGCCGCATTCACGCTTCCGATCGTCCAGCGACTGCTCGGCGGACCGCGCCGCGCACGCGCGCTCATTCTCACTCCCACGCGTGAGCTCGCGGTGCAGGTGAGGGAGAGCTTCGCCAAGTACGCGGAGCACAGTGGGCTCGCGATCATCGACGTGTACGGCGGCGTTCCGCTCGGTCCGCAGGAGCAGGCACTGCGCGCCGGCGTCGACGTCATCGTCGCAACGCCGGGCCGGCTGCTCGATCACATGGAGCGGCAGAACGTCGCCTTCGACGACCTCGAGGTGCTCGTGCTCGACGAGGCCGACCGCATGCTCGACATGGGCTTCGCACCGCAGCTCAATCGGATCGTTTCCGAGATTCCCAAGTATCGGCAGACGCTGCTCTTCAGCGCGACGATGCCGCCCGAGGTCGAGGCGCTTGCTCGCAAGTACCTGCGCAAGCCGATCGTCGTCCAGGTGGGGATGCGCACCCAGGCCGCCAGCACCGTCACGCACGCCGTGTACCCCGTGCCGCGCGACCGGAAGAGCGAGCTGCTGGTGGAGCTGCTGCGCAAGACCGAGCTGGACTCGGTGCTCGTGTTCACGCGCACCAAGCATGGCGCGGACAAGGTGGTGCGCAAGCTCGATAGCGAGGGGATCTCCTCGCTCGCGATGCATTCGGAAAAGTCGCAGGGGCAGCGCACCGATGCGCTCGATCAGTTCAAGAAGGGGACGATCCGCGTGCTCGTCGCGACCGACATCGCGCAACGCGGGCTCGACATCGCCGGGATCTCGCACGTGATCAACTACGATGTGCCCGCGCAGGCCGAGGACTACGTGCACCGCATTGGGCGCACGGGGCGTGCGGCGGCAACCGGTGATGCGTTCACCTTCATGGCCGCGGACGAGATTTCGATGGTCCGCCTCATCGAGCGCACGCTGGGCCAGCCGATTCCGCGCATCTCCGTGCCGGGATACGATTTCGGCACTGTCGCCGTGGAAGTCGCGGCGACAGCGACAGTGGCGTAGGAGCTACCATCGCGCACGACCGAGCCGTGCGACGTACACCGTTTCGGCAGCCGACCCGCGACTCAACACGATCGTGGAGTTGGTTGCGCCGTACCCGCGCCCGCTGGCGGCGTACGTGACGGTGTCTCGTGATGCGGCGAACGCGACGCCGAGCTCGGCGCGCAATGGACGCACGAGCAGTGTGTCCGCGCCTGCGAGAATTCGCAGCAGGCCACCCGTGCTATCCATTGCCACCGACACCCGCTCCGCGCGCGACTGCGCCGAGCCGCGCGCGGCACCGAGCGCGGAGGCCAGCTGCCGCCGCGCGTTGCGCACGGCAGAGCGATCCAGCGCCGACAGCGTTCGCGGCCCGATGAGCGTAAGGAAAATCGTCATCACCGCGAGCACGACGAGCTGTTCGAGCAACGTGTATCCCTTTCGCATAGATTCCCATCGCCAGGTGAGCGCGATATATAGCAACCGGCAGCGAGCGTGCTGCACCGGTTCATCCCTTCCCCGAGCAATCTCTTTCCTTCGCTGATGCGTATCGCAATCTCCACCGGCGGCGGCGACGCTCCGGGACTCAACGCCGTCATTCGCGCCGCCGTCCTCTCCGCTCTCGATCGCGGCTGGGACGTGCTCGGCATCAAACGCGGCTACGCCGGCCTTCTTGGCGAAGACGAAGTGATCGCGCTCAATCGCGAAGTCGTGAGTGGCATCGGCCACCTGGGCGGCACGATTCTCCGCACCACCAATCGCGGCAACCCGTTTCACTTTCCGGAGCGGCAGCCCGACGGGAGCATCATCGAGATCGACCGCTCGGATGAGCTGATCGATCGGGCGAACGAGCTGGGGATCGATGCGATCCTCACGATCGGCGGCGATGGGTCGCTCGCAATCGCCCAGAAGCTGTTCGAGAAGGGCGTGAAGATCGTCGCCGTGCCGAAGACCATCGACAACGATGTGAGCTGCACGATCACGACCTTCGGATTCGATACGGCGGTCTCGACGGCGATCGACGCGATCGACAAGCTCCACACCACCGCGGAAAGCCACGACCGCGTGATCGTGCTCGAGGTGATGGGGCGCGATGCTGGGTTCATCGCGTTGTACAGCGGGCTCGCTGGCACGGCGGATGTGATCCTCATCCCCGAAATTCCGTACAACATTGAACGCGTGTGCGACAAGATTCGGAGCCGCGACCGCGCCGGCCGACACTTCTCCATCGTCGTCGCGGCCGAAGGCGCATTTCCGCTTGGCGGCAAGGAGTCCACGCTCGGGGATTCGCTGCCCGGCGAGGCGCGACGCGTGGGCGGGATCGCCGATGCACTCGCTCGCGAGATTCAGAAGCGCACCGGAAAGGAGTGTCGCTCCCTCGTGCTCGGGCATCTGCAGCGCGGTGGGATGCCCACGGGATACGATCGCCTGCTCGCAACGCGCTTCGGTGGTGCGGCCGTGCGCGCGATCGCCGAAGAGCGGTGGGGCGAGATGGTCGCGCTGCAGTCGCCGCACATCGTCTGCGTTCCGATCTCGGAAGTGCTGAAGGTTCCGAAGCGGGTCGAGCTCGAACATGACGTGATGCTTACAGCGCGCGCGACAGGAATCTCGTTCGGCGACTGAGCGTGTGACGCGCGTCACCCGCGTCGCCACGAAAAATCGCGGATGCAAAATTGCGGAACCTGATTTGCGCATGGTGTACTCCCTAGCGCGACTTCTGCATGAGTCGCGAATGCTCGCTAGGGAGATCCATATTCACGCGCTGAGCGAGGTTCGATGCAAGTGATTGAGAATGAAGATGCGAGTGAGCACACGTACACGCGCGAGCGCGCGCCCAGGCGCGCCATCGAAAGCATCTCGCTCTCCGACCAAACGGCGGGCGCGCGCGTGATCGAGATCGTGCGCACTCGGATGGAAGACGGATCGCAGCGAGTGGTGATCACGCACGACGCGCACGAGCTTCCACGCGAGCTCGTGGAGCACGCGTTCGAGGCGCTTCGCTATTCCGGTATCGTGTGCGCCCCCGGCGGCGACGGCGACATCGCCCTGATCGGGATGACGGAGCCGCACGATGCGCTGCTCGCGGCGATTCCATGGGGCACGAGCAACGCCCTGAACGAGCTGCTCAGCGCGGCGCGCACGCGGCACGTGCCGGTGATGCTGCTCCCTCCCCCGGGCGGCGAGCGCAACGGCTCTTCGTAGTTTCCTCATGGCGCGACACCGGCCGCCCTGACAAGTTGAACGATGCTCGCGCGTCCCGCTCGCGGGACGCAGGTGTCCCGCTCGGAGGACAGAGCCATCTTCGTTCAAACGCTCGCGTTAGCCAACTCACTGTGGGACAGCGATTTGCGCGATTTGCGCAACCCGGTGCTCGTGGCACTCCCCCTGCCTTTGGAGGGTATGCTACACGACTCTGGGAGCTCCATGAAGCACTTCGCAATACTCCTCGCCGGCTTCGCACTTTCCGCGGCGACACTCAACGCACAGGCATCGTCGAACAGCGTGCCGGAGAGCCATCGGCCCCCTCCGGGGATGTGCCGCATCTGGATCGACGGCGTGCCGGCAACACATCAGCCCGCGCCAACGGATTGCGCCACCGCCATACGCAAGCGTCCGTTGAACGCCCGCGTCGTCTTCGGCAGCGATGCCTCGGGCAACGAGAGCCGCTTCGCGCCTGCGCAGCCGAAGCAGTCGAATTTCACGCCGGCGAATGTGCCCTCGCATGAGGAGCAGAATCGTGCGGCACAACAGCAGCGCGATGAGCAGGAGCGGCAGCGCGCCGCCCAGCAGCAGCGTGACGCGCAAGAGCGCCAGCGCGCCGACGCGCAGCGACAGCGCGAGGAGCAGCAGAGGCGTGCGGCCAGTCACGCACCCCCGCCTCCGCCCCAGGCGCCGCGAAGCCAGGAGCGCGTTGTACCTCAGCCGCGTCCGGAAAAATCGCAGCGTCCTCCGAGCTCGTCTTCTTTCGCCCGTCGACCGAGGTAGCTGAACGACATTGCGTCACGTTCGCGATCATTACCTCCCGCCGGACCGTGAAGCATTCGCGGCCGCGGAGCCCTCGACGGGACGCATCATCGTCATCGCGCCAACACGCGCCGCGTGCGAGACGATCGAGCTCGCCGTGCGGCTGCGTCTCGATACGCTGTTGCAGCGCGAGCACGGTGAAGAGATCCTCGATCTAGCGGGTGCCGGCAAGGGGTTCGGCATCGTCGCCGGCACGGGCACGGGAAAGACACTCGCAATCCGTCCCATCGCCGAAACGATCCTCGGCACCACCGATCTTCGCGTGGGCGTCGTCAATCGCGAGCGCGAGGCCACGCCGGAGACGCCGAGCTGGAACGTGGTGATCGTGACGACGGGCATCGCGCGCCGCTGGTTCCAGGATGGCGACATCTTCGCGCGCGACACATTGATCGTCGACGAGATCCATCAGACATCCGCCGAGCTCGAGCTCTGTCTCGCGCTGGGCAAGCGCGTCGGATCGCGATTCATCTGGCTGTCGGCAACGGTCGATCCCACGTTCTACGCACGGTACC
>JAQBQC010000144.1 GCA_028287205.1 Gemmatimonadota bacterium | reverse complement strand
AAACGTACGCTGCGGCAGACGGTGCTCGTGCAGCCCGGAAAGCCGCTGAATCTCATCGACCTGGACACGACGCACGTGCGCCTCCGCAATGCGCTGTGGGACAAGGGATACGCGGACGCGCTCATCGCGGACACGATCGAGGTGCACGACAGCGCTCGCACGGCAGACGTCACCATCAGGGTCGATCCGCGCTGGATTGCGACGGTCGAGTCGGTGACCGTGCACGGCGATTCGATTCTCTCGCCCGACATCGTGAAGAAGATGGTCAGGCTCAGGCCGGGCAACATCTACAAGCGGCAGGACGTGATCGAGAGCCAGCAGACACTCTACAACTCGAATCTCTTTCGCCGCGCCACGATCGTGCTCCCGCCGCGAGGAGACAGCGCGAAGCTCGTCGACATCAACGTCAATGAGGCGCGCATGCGCAACGTGCGGCTCAGCGCAGGCTTCAGCACGATCGACTTCATACAGACCGAAGCGAAGTTCACCAACTACAACTTTCTCGGCGGGGCGCGCCGGCTCGATCTGCATCTCGTCGTATCGAATCTTCTCGCGCCCGCGCTCAACGGTACCGGGATCTTTCGCGATGTCCTCGCCGACAACGGTCTCCCCGGCGACTCGGCGACCTCGTATCTGAAGCCGACGTATCAGGCGAGCGCCGACTTCACGCAGCGCTGGCTTGGCGATCCGCGCAATACGGTGGGCCTCGGGATCTTCGCCCATCGTACGAGTCAGCCCGGCATCTACATCGACAAGGGCTATGGCGCGACGATGTCGTTCACGCGCAACCTCACGGCGCGAACGCCGCTCAGCCTCGTCTACCGCTACGAGCTCACGCAGGTGGAGGCGGGGGATGTCTACTTTTGCGTGAACTACGGCGTGTGCGAGCAGAGCACGATCAGTCTGCTGCGCAATCGCAATACGCTCTCGCCCGTGTCGCTCGATTTCTTCATGGACCGCTCGGACGCGCCGTTCAATCCCACGACCGGCTACACCGCCCGCGCTGATTTCGAGCATGCATCGAAGTACACCCTTTCCGATTTCCGGTACAACCGCGCCTCCGGCGAGGGGTCGATGTACCGTCCAGTGGGAAAGGCCGTGATCGCCTGGCACATTCGCGGTGGGTGGGTGAAGGCATTGTCATCTACGAGTACCCAGACCACGGGTGGGCTCAGCGACATTCTTCATCCGCGCAAACGGTTCTACTCCGGCGGCGCGAACTCGGTGCGCGGGTACGGTGAGAATCAGCTCGGTCCGCGTATCCTCACGGTCGACCCCGCGAAGCTGATCGCGAACGGCTGCACGAACGCCGAGATCGCCGACGGCACGTGTAAGGCGAGCGGCGTCAACGTGAACGACTTCACGCCGCTTCCTACCGGAGGCACTTCTCTGATCGAAGGGAGTATCGAGTATCGATTCCCTTTTCTGATGAAGAATCTGCAGGGCGCCGTCTTCGTCGATGCGGGATACGTGGGCTCCGGAAGCTCCATCATCGCCAACGGGAAGGGCGCAGTCACGCCGGGGTTCGGCGTGCGCTATCTCTCTCCTGTCGGGCCGATCCGCGTTGATCTGGGAATCAGGCCTTCACTCACCGAGTCGCTGAACGTGATCACCGAGGTGACTGATCCCAATGGCGCGCATCGCCTCGTGCAACTGGGCACGCCGCTTGATTACAATCCCGTGGCGGGAGGCAGCGGGATCTCGCAGGTTCTGAACCGGCTCGCGCTCCACCTCTCGATCGGGCAGGCCTTCTGATGTGGAAGATTCTGAAGATCGCCGGGATCACGATTGCCGCCATCGCGCTGCTCATCATCGGCGCGATCCTCGGGCTCACGAACACCGACTTGGGCCGCGAGCGCGTGCGCCGGATCACCGTGGGCGCGATGAACAAGAGCATCCACGGCACCACGCGCATCGGCCGCGTGGATGGGAATCTCCTGCGCGGGATCACGCTGCGCGACCTCTCGATTACGGACAGCGCAGGCGCGCCGTTCTTCACGTCGCCGCTGGTGCAGGCACGCTATTCGATCGGCACCTTCCTGTCGAAGCACATCGTCATCGAGGCGCTTGGCATCACCAAGCCGTCGGTCGTGCTCGACAAGAAGCCCGGCGATGAGTGGAACTTCACGAAGCTCTTCGCTGTCGCCGACACGACGAAGAAGGACACGACGCGCGGCTTCGGCTCGTGGATCACGCTGCGCAACGTGCGCATGTCCGACGGACACATTCTCGTGCGCATGCCGTGGACGCCGGGCGACTCGCTCCCCAGGGCCGTGCGCGACAGCATCGTGCGCGTCACGCTCGCGGGAAAGTCGCGCCAGCGGGTGGTCGAGGCGCCCGGTGGATATCAGACCGTGATGGAGTTCGGCGCCGTGAATGCGGCGCTGCCGCGCGTGCGGCTCGCGGATCCTGACAGCACCACGCGGATTTTCCAGGTGAGCTCGCTGGCGATGACGGCGGCGCTGTTCAACCCTCCGGACGCGGACATTCGCGACCTGCGCGGCACGATCTACATGGCGACGGACTCGCTCTGGTTCCGCGGACTTTCCGCCGCGCTCCCGGGCACGCAGCTGCGCGGCGACGGCACGTACATGCTCACGTCCGGCGATCTCTCCGCGAGCTTCCACGCGGCGCCGCTCGCGCTCGCGGACCTTCGCTTCGCGTATCCGCATCTCCCTTCGAGCGGCGGCGGCTCGCTGGATCTCACGGCCGCGATGCGCCACCAGGGCGAGAGCGACTACGTCGTGCGCAACATCGATCTCACCGTGCAAGGCGGCGCGTTGAGCGGGGAGCTCGGGCTCGCGATGGGCCAGCGCGCCGGAGAGATGCGCCTGCACGACACACAGCTCGCCTTCAAGTCGATCGACACGCGCACCATCGAGCAGCTCGTGCCCACGGTGAAGGTGCCGCGCCGAGGAACGATCACCGGACACGCCACGCTCGCGGGCACGCCCGCGGCAATGCACGTCGACGCGGATGTCGCGTTCGCGGAGCCGCGTTCCGGAACGAGCCGCGTGCTCGTGGCGGGCGTCGCCGGCTCGGGGGCTCGGGGATTCAGCGCGAAGAATCTGCGTGTCACGATCACGCCGCTTCAGATGAGACTCGCGCGCGTGTTCGCGCCGTCGCTTCCCATGGGTGGCGTGCTCACGGGAACCGTCACCCTCGATGGCTCGCTCGCCGGGCGGATGACGGCCAGCGCGGATCTCGAGCACCACGAAGGACGCGAGCTCACGCGCATGGTGGCGAATGGCGAGGTGGTGGACGGTGGAAAGCGAGGCGTGACCGCCGACATGCGCTTCGATCCGATCTCGCTGATCACCGCCGGCAAGTTCGCGCCAAAGCTCGGACTGC
>JAQBQC010000140.1 GCA_028287205.1 Gemmatimonadota bacterium | reverse complement strand
TTCGTGTCGAAGAACGTGAAACGTGCCGCAAAGAACACTTAATGCGTGGCGAACTGATAGGTGCACATCTGTGTGCGACGTCACATAAGGCTCAATTCGCGATCAATTGGGCGGAACGATGCGTTGCAGATCGACGCGATCGTCGAACTCGGTATCATCAAAGTGATGGGTCGTGCGTGAGCGGACTACGAAGTGATCAGCGGTGCTCACCCACATGAAGGACTGATCATTCGCAGCCCCAACCTGCACTTTCCAGCAATCAAAAGTGCCCGCTTCGACAGTGATCATCTCCCGGCCGATCACATGCAGCGTCAGTGTTTCCCATGCCTTGCCCACGAGCTTGTACGCGTGAGGATGGATGGGCAGCGAAATACGCAGCGTTCCATGCCACCCTGGGGCCAGGGGAAGAGCAGGAATTACAAGTGATCTTGCCCAGCCGAAGGGTAGGCTGCCTGGCTCGATCGGATATCGGAATGTGGCTGTCGTGTCCAAGCGTCCGGTCATCACGATGCTGACATAACCGGAATCGAAATCCGCGTGCATCACGCCAACCGGCTTCTGTGTGGGGTACCAGCTTGCCCAGTGCAGCGGGGTAAGGTCTTTCATGGAAACCGTCAGCGAATCCACCGAGACGCGCGTGATCAGCGGTCCTTCTCGTACGGCAAGGAGAGCCGAGAGGCCCTTCCGGCTTGTACGGCTGATCGTGTAGGTGGAAGGCGAGTGGATGCTGGTGTGAAGTCCGTCGGTGATCGTCAGGCCGCCATACGTGTAGGTGCCGAGCTGGATCTGGGACGGATTCACGGTGATCGGCGTCGAGGGCTGAACCTCTGCGCCACAGGCCGCTACCACGCCGAAGGCGCTCACCATGAGATGTCGGAGCGTGGACGAGTCGTGAGTGACCGGGTAGGCGCCGCAGGCGGCGTCAACAGCCGAGAGCGTCGGGTGATCGGTGGAGGTCGCGCTATTCGCCCGTTCTGTGGACGCGCCGCGCAACCACACGCCAAAAACAGCGGCGGCGGCGAGCGCCGCGAGCGTGCCGGCAATTCCCCGCGCATTTTGACCCAGCCTCGGCGCAGAATCCTCCGCCATTGGGAGAGTTACTCGTGCTCCCTTCGCGCGCAGAGCGATGATGCGTGCAAACGTATCGTGCGGGAGCGGCGGCGGATCCAGCGAGTCCATCGCATTCCGCACTGCGCGGGCGTGTGCGCCGTCGTCGGTAGAGGTAGTCATCGTTCCTCCAGCAGTGCGCGCAGCTTGCGCCTCGCGCGATGAAGTCGAACCTCAGAGGTTCCGGCTCGTATCCCGAGCATTCGGCCGATCTCCGCGTGCGAGTAGCCTTCGACATCGCTGAGGACGAAGACCACGCGCAGGTCATCCGACAGAGCGCTCATCGCTGCAATGATCGCGAGCCGGTCGATCGTACCGTCGGGCCGCGGCGGTACGCGCTCCTGCTCGGCGCTCGCTGCCGTCGCATTCCTGCGCCGTGTCGAGCGAAGACGTATGAGAGTGGTGCGGACCGTCACCTTCCGTAACCACGCGTCGAACGCGCCTCTTCCAGCGTACGCGGCGAGTGCTTCGGGAAGTCCTACGAACACATCCTGTACGATGTCTTCGGCGTCGTCGGCCGAAAGCGTGAGGCGGTACGCCACGCGATGGACGAGCGCGCTATGCATCTCGAACAGCGCGGCCAACGCGTCATTCGAGCCGCCGCTCGCCTGCTCGATGAGTGAAGTTTCATTGGCAACGGCTACCGCTTTTTCGAGTGGCATCACCGTATAGATGCCGCTCGGCACTCGATCCTTACAGGGGCAGACGATCCGCATTTTCCAGCCATTCCAGCGGTTCGCACGCAGCGAGGCGGCGAGCGGCATCGTGCTGCTCGCGGCCACCGCGTGCGCACTCGCGTGGGCCAATTCGCCGTGGCAGCCTGGATACGCGTCGCTCCTGCACCACTCGCTCCCGATTGGATCGGGACGGCTGCGGCTCGATCTCACCGTGCACGAGTGGATCAACGACTTCCTGATGGCGCTGTTCTTCCTGCTCGTCGGGCTCGAGATCAAGCGCGAGATGCTCGTGGGGGAGCTCGCCTCTATACGACGGGCTGCGCTCCCGCTCGCCGCCGCCGTGGGCGGAATGATCGTGCCGGCGCTGCTCTATGCGGCGGTGAACGGCACTGGCCGGGGCGTGAGAGGATGGGGGATCCCCATGGCCACGGACGTCGCCTTCGCGCTGGGTGTCGTAGCGCTGATCGGACCGCGCATCCCCGTCGCGCTTCGAATCTTTCTCGCTGCCGTGGCGATTGTCGATGACCTCGGCGCAGTGCTCGTCATCGCCATCTTCTACTCGACATCGATCTCGCGGGCGTGGCTCGCAGTTGTGGCGGCCCTCGTGCTGGTGTTGCTTCTTCTCAATCGCACGGGCGTGCGTCACGCCGCGCCGTATCTCGTGCTCGGCATCGCGCTTTGGGTTGCCGTTCTCGAATCCGGCATTCACGCGACGATCGCCGGAGTGTTGCTCGCCATGACCATTCCGGCACGCGCTCCCGGTTCGAAGCCTCTTCTCGAGAGGCTCGAGGACGCGCTCGACGCGCCGGTCGCTTTTCTCATCGTCCCACTATTCGCGCTCGCGAATGCCGGCGTACGCGTCGGCGGCGCTTCGAGCGGATTGTCGCTGCCGGTGCTCGGTGGCGTGGTGATCGGTCTCGTCCTGGGCAAACCACTCGGCATCTCGCTCGCGTCATGGTTGGCAGTGCGCACCGGTG
>JAQBQC010000112.1 GCA_028287205.1 Gemmatimonadota bacterium | reverse complement strand
GCAAGCCGGAGATCGAGTCGCGCTTCCACATCCGGCTCGAGCGCTACGTGAAGGACATGCTCATCGAGATCCACACGCTCGAGGAGATCATCGACACGCTGGTGCTGCCGGCATCGTTCTCGTATCTCGCCTCGCTCACGCGATCGGCGGCCGATGCGAAGACGGCCGGCGTCACGACCGTGCCGCAGCTCGAGGCGGCCAACGCGATCGCGGCGCTGATCCAGCAGCTGCAGACGCGCCGTGCCGCACTCGGGAAGGTGACGGCCAAGGCCGAGGGCATGCACGAGGAGCTCGAGGCGCAGGCAAAGCTGCTCACAGCCGATGGCGCCGATCGGATGGCGGACGTGCGCGAGATCAGCGATACCCTGGAGCTCGTGGTGAGCGACGATCTCTGGCCACTGCCCAAGTACCGCGAGATGCTCTTTCCGGTGTAACGGACGTCGAAGGGCAAAGTCGAGTTGAGGGGCCGACGCGCACGTTGCGTCGGCCCCTCTCTCGTTTTGTCACTTTCCCGACAGCTTCCCGTTTCATGAACGTCGCGGAGCCGTGACGGCATTACCGACTTTCCGTCGCGTCACGGTGATTGGTGAACGTGATGTTCTCCCCTGGTGCCATACACGAACTCAGGGGGAGAAATGCCGTCAGTCGAGTCAAATGGTTCACGGTTGGTTTTCGGAGTGCTCCTTGGCAGCGCAATCGCGCTCGCATTCATAGTGGGCGCGAGTCAGGCGATGGCGCAGGACCCTACGGGCACACTCGTCGGCAAGGTGAGCGACTCGGCCTCCACGCCGGTGCCGAGCGCGATGCTGCATGTACTCGACAGCCGCAACGGCACGGTGAGTGGGGACGATGGACACTATCGCATCGTCGGCATCGCGCCGGGCCAGCACTCGGTCGTCGTTCGACGGCAGGGCTTTGTCACCGACACCTTCGCCGTCACGATTGGCGCGGGGCAAACGGTCGATCACGATGTCGTGTTGCGCGCGATTCCGGTGGCGCTCAGCGAGATAGTCGTCACCGCGTCTCCGCGATTGAACGAAACGCCCCAGGCCGCGCTCGACAAGCAGCGCAAGGCCGACAACATCGTGACCATCATGTCGGGCGATGAGATTCGGGCGCTGCCGAACGCGAACGCAGCCGAAGCGGCGGCGCGAATTCCAGGAGTGTCCACAGAGCGCGACGAAGGTGAAGGAAAATTCGTGCAGATTCGCGGCACGGAGCCGCGGCTATCCAACGTGACGATCGATGGTGTGCACATCCCTGGCACGACTTCCGGCGACCGCGTTGCGAAGCTCGATGACGTTCCGACCGACCTCCTCGGTGCGATCGAGGTCACGAAGACGTTGACGGCGGACATGGAGGCGGATGCAATCGGCGGCTCGGTGAATCTCGTCACGAAGATTCCCGAGGGCGCGCCTCGCGGCTACTTCTCGGGGCAGCTCGGCCAGTCGACGCTGCTCAATCATCGGCAGGGACAGGGGAGCACGACCTTCGGCGGGCGATTCGGCGAAGAGAAGCGCCTCGGTGTTCTCTTCAGCGGATCGTACGACAAGAACGATCGAGTCATCAACGACGTCGAGCTCGGCTGGAAGGTCGACAACGGGCATTCGATCCCCGTGGAATTCGATCAGCGCGACTACACCTATTACCGTGAGCGCTACGGCGCCGGTGGGCAGCTCGACTATCGCTTTCAGGATGGCGGAAGCGCGTACGTACGCGGACTCTTCAGCCTCTTCAAGAACTGGGGTACGCGCTACCGCTACGACATCAGCGCCGATGGCATCGACAATGTGAATGGTGCCACGGCGACGGGCACCGGCATCGGCATGTCGCGCGAAGTGTCGCAGCGGCGACCGACCGAGCAGCTCTATGGCTTCACGAGCGGCGGGGCGAAGACGATCGGTGGCCTCGACTACAATCTGGCCGTGAGCTACGCCGGCACGCGGCAGTCGGTGAGCGACTATCGCACGAGCCCCTTCAGCTATTCCGGCGCCGATCTCTCCGGACTTTCGCTCGACGCAAGCAATCCGCAGGTTCCGGTCTATCACTACCAGACCTCGGCGGACGCTGCGAACGCTGCGAACCCGCAGAACTATTCACTGTCGAACTACTCCACGGCCGACGGTCTCACCACCGGCCGCGATATCGGCGGTCAACTCGATGCGACGTGGCACTACGCCTCGACCACCACGCCCGGCTCGATCAAGTTCGGAGTGAAGGCGCGCGCCGAGAACAAGGATTTCAACGAAGCCAACACTCGCTACAATGCGACGATGGACTATACGCTTGCGCAGGGAATGGGCAGCTTCTCCGATCCGGGCTTCTACAACAATGTCTCCAACGCATATCCGCTCGGCCCCGTGCCGGGTGACAACACGGTGCACAGCGCCGAAAATGCCAATCCAGGCGGTTTCGTAAACGCAACCGATTCCCTCGGCAACCTGCTCGACAGCTTCAAGGGCGCGGAGAAGATCTACGCTGGATACGTGATGAACACGGTGGACATCGGGCGGCTGCGCATCAACGTCGGGCTGCGCGCGGAGAATACGCACGTCAACTACACGGGCCACCAGGAAGGCACCGATACGACGACGGGCGTGACGAGCGTGTCCACCGTCTCGGGCTCATCGAGCTACACGGATCTCTTCCCGAGCGTGCAGCTTCGCTACTCGCTGGGAAGCGTCACCAACGTTCGCGCGGCGGTGACGCGCGCGATCGCTCGCCCCAACTACTTCGATCTCGCCCCGCACATCTCGGGCGTCACGTGCGGAGGCGCGTGCACCACGCTGACGAACGCCGCGTCCGCAGGCAATCCGGACTTGAAGCCGCAGCACGCCTGGAACTACGATCTGCTGTTCGAGCACTATCTGCCCGCTGCGGGCATCGTTTCGGGAGGACTGTTCTACAAGCAGATCAACGACTTCCAGTACGACAGGATCGCCATCTACAATGGTCCGGCAACACAGTTCGATGGCAACTACGTCTCGATGCCGGTGAACGGCGGCAACGGGCACCTGTTCGGATTCGAGGCCGACTACTCTCAGCACCTCTGGTTCCTGCCGCGCGCGCTGCAGGGACTCGGCTTCGATGTGAACTGGACGCACGTGTCGTCCAGGGCAACGTTGCTCCAGGATGCCTCGGACTCCGCGCACATCGGGCAGACGACCTCACGCTCCGTCGCGCTGCCGCGGCAGTCGCCCAACATCGCCAACGTGGCGCTCGTGTACGACAGCCCGCGCGTTTCGGTGCGAGCCGCCTGGCAGTACCAGGGCGCCAACATCGTGAGCTATGCCGATGGCAGCGCGACCGCCGGCGGTGACACGTACTTCTACGCCCACTCGCAGATCGATGCCTCCGTGATCGTCAACGTGACGCGGGACGTGGCGCTGCAGCTCCAGGGGCTGAATCTCAACAACGCGGTTTTCGGGTTCTTCAACGGAACGCCGAGCTCTCAGTTCAACATTCAGCGTGAGTATTACGGCCGCAGCGTGATCCTCGGCGCCAAGTACGGCTTCTAGTCGCACGATTTTTCCGAGCGCGGCCGTGGTCTACGGACCATTGCCGCGCTCATTTCATTCTCCACTGCGAGCCCCCATGCATCGGATTCTCTTCTCGCTCCTTGCGACAGTGCAGCTCCTGTCTCCACCGAGTCTCGCCGCGCAACACGCGAGTCCCGGCTATTCCGGCTTTCATCTCGCGGCGCGCCTGCCGCTTGGCAGCGCCCAGGGGTGGGACTATCTCGCCTTCGAGCCGGGATCGCGCCTCGTCTACATCTCGCACGAGCGCGATGTGCTCGTCGTGAATCCGGCCAGTGGCCGCATCGTCGACACCATTCGGAATACGCCTGGCGTGCATGGCATCGCGTTCGCTCCGCAGCTCGCGCGTGGCTTCATCAGCAACGGCGATGACTCGAGCGTGACGATCTTCGCGCTCGGCACGAGGCGTATCCTCGGCCGGGTCCGCACCGGCGGAGATCCCGATGCGATCGTTTTCGATTCGGTATCGGGCCGAGTGTTCACGATGAATGCGGACGGCAAGAGCACGACGGCGATCGACGCGTCCACGGGCGAGGTCGCCGGCACCATAGCGCTCGGCGGCGGACCTGAGTTCGCGGTGGCGGATGGACGCGGACACCTGTTCGTGAACATCGAGACAACAAGCGAGCTCGTCGAGCTCGACACGCGCGCGCTTGCGGTCGAGCACCGCTGGCCAGTGTCGCCGTGCGCCACACCGGCGGCGCTCGCGATGGATCGCGCGCGACGCCGGCTCTTCGTGGGTTGTCGCAACCGCGTGCTCGCGGTCGTGGATGCGGACGCAGGCCGCGTGCTGCAGACATTCGCGATCGGCGATCACGTCGATGCGAGCGTCTTCGACGCCGATCGTCGGCTGGTGTTCGTCTCGAATGGCGACGGTACGATGAATGTGCTCGGCGAGCGCGACGGAGATTCGCTCGTGATGCTCGATACCGTGCGAACGCAGGCGGGCGCGAAGACGATGACCTTCGATCCATCCACGCACGATGTCTTCCTCGTCACCGCGAAGCGCGGCCGGCGGCGGGGATCGAAGGACACGATCACTCCCGGGACCTTCACGCTGCTGCGCTTTGCGCCGGGCTCCCGGTCCGCATCGGCGGCGCGTGGCACGGCTCCCACGTCGCTCGTCGTGTTCATCGCAATCGACCAGATGCGCCCCGACTACTTCGAGCGCTGGAGATCGCAATTCACGGGTGGACTTGGCCGCATCCGCGCGCAGTCGGCGTTCTTCCCTCGCGGACTGGAGAATCATGCGAACACCGAGACTGCGCCTGGTCACTCGACGATGCTCTCCGGCCGCGAGCCCACGCACACGGGCATCGTCAGCAACGATCGCGGCGTGCCCGATCCGTCCGCTCCGCTGGTTGGCGCGAGTGGTCCGGGCGCCTCGCCGCGACGCTTCATCGGGACGACGCTCTTCGATTGGATGCTCGTGAAGGATCCGCACTCACGCGTGCTCTCGGTGTCGCGGAAGGATCGCGGCGCGATTCTGCCGGTGGGACGCGCGAACGGCTCGGTATTCTGGTACGCCGATGGCGGCTTCACGACCAGTCACTATTACACCGACACGCTGCCCAAGTGGGTGGGCGACTTCAATTCCCGTCACGGTGCCGATGCGCTGGCTGGATCGAAGTGGCAGCTGCTTCGACCCGAGGCAGACTATAGTGAGCCAGACTCCATGCCGTACGAGCACGGCGGCAGCGACTTTACCTTCCCGCATCCGTTTCCCGAGACCGCGAAGGACGTTCGGGCGCAGCTCTCGAGCTATCCATGGATGGATTCTCTGACCCTCGCCTTCGCGCTCGACGGCGTGCGCGCACTCTCGCTCGGCAAGGGCAACGCGACGGATCTCCTCTCGATCTCGCTCTCCACCACCGATGCGGTTGGTCACGCGTACGGACCCGATTCGCGCGAGATGCACGACCATCTGCTGCATCTCGACAAGTGGCTCGGCGTTTTTCTCGACTCGCTCGCGACGTTCGTGCCGGCCGATCGCATCGTGCTGGCGCTCACGTCCGATCACGGCGTGACTTCGTTTCCGGAGTATCTCACGTCGGTGAAGCACGTCACCGCCGGCCGCATCTCCCTCGATGATGTCGCTCACGCCACGTCTGCCGATCTCACCTCGCGCTACAGCGCCGATTTCGGAGTGGACTTCGGCAATGGGCTCCTCAGCGCGGACACGAGTGCGATGCGCGCACGCGGGCTCGACGTCGACAGCATCGCGCGCTCCATCGCGTTGCGCCTTCAGGGCAGAAGCGGGATACGTCGCGTGTACACGCCGCGCACCCTCGCGAGCGCGAAGCCCGGAGACATCGACGCGCAGCGCTGGCGCAACGCGATTCCGCCGGACGTCGCATGGCTCGTCTGCGTCGTCGCCAGTCCCAACTTCGTGTGGTCGTCGGGCAAGCTGTCCGCCGAGCATGGAACACTCAACGAGCT
>JAQBQC010000085.1 GCA_028287205.1 Gemmatimonadota bacterium | reverse complement strand
GGCTCCTCGTTCCATCCATGCGCGAGGCCCGCGAGCGCCGCGAGCATTTCCGTCGATTTGGGCAGCAGCTTCATGCGACGCAGGACCTTCGTCCGCTTCACCGCGTAGCCGAGCAGCCACTCGAGTGTCTCGGGATCCGCCGACGCGCCGACGACGCGGATGCCGAGCGCGCGCATCTCCGGATGCACGGACCTGCGCTCGACATTGCGCATGATGAGCGGCAGTGCCGCCTTCGGGCAGTCGTCGAGCGCAGCCGCCATCGCGGTCTTCACGATGCCGTCATCGCGGTCGCTGAGCGCCGCGATGATCGTCGTCTGCCGATGCTGGGGTATGCGCAGCATCAGCTTGAGCGCCTCGCGCCGCACGCGCTCATCGGAGTGCGTGAGAAAGAGCTGCGGCGAGAAGCCGTCCGGGACCTTGGGGAGCAGCACGAGAAGTGTGAGCAGATTGCGCTGCACGTACCACGGGATGTCCGCGTTCATCAGCCGCATCACGATCATCGGGCCCGCCTCGTTGCCGAAGCGCGCGAGCAGATCGAGCAGCTTCCGGCGCATCGTACGCGTCTCGCTCGTCTCGAGCCCATCGAGCAGCAGCTCGACGACGTCGAGTCCCATGCGCGACGTGATGCGCTCGAGCAGCGCGGGATCGATCTGCTCCTCTCGCAGGAGGTGGCGCAGATTGTCCGGCGTGGCCACGAGCGGCCAGAGCTCTTCCGCGGTGGCGTTGTTCGCGGGTGCGCGATCGAGGAGATCGAGCAGCATCGCGATACCACCGTGCGAGATCAGCTGGTTGACGGCGAGCCACACCGGTCCGCCAAGCGTGTCCGTCTCGAGCGCGGTGGCGACGAGCCGCTTGGGCTCGCAGGGATGCTGGCGCTGCAGCATGAGCGTGAACACGCGCCGCTGCGCCATGCGGTCGAGCGCTTCCTGATAGCCCTCGGGATTCAGACGGCGCGTATCCCAGTTGTCGACGAGCTGCTCGACCTGATCGCGCATGGCGGCAGACGCGCCCGCGCGCATGAGCGAGCCACCCTTCTCCGCCTGCAGCGCGAGCTTGCCGAGGAGACGGAGGAGCGAGCTCGAGATCGTCTGGTTCGATGCTTTCGCGGCGGCCTGCACGAGCGCGAGCACCGCGTCGGCCGCGAGATGCTGCGACGCGTCCATCACGAACGCTTTTCGCTTCTGCGCATCGCCGCCCATCTCGAGCAGCCGGTCGAGCGCGGCGGGCTGCAGTGACTTGATCAGCTCCGTGAGCTGCGTCGTGACCTTGATCGACTCTTCGCTCTGTGGCCCTTTCAGCGATTCGGTGAGCTGCATGAGGAAGCCCACCACCGACTGATCGTAGTCGGAATCCCGGCGCTCGTTGATCGCGCTGGCCAGCGTGAGTGGGCTGAGGAGCTCCTCCTGCTCCGGGTCGGTACCGAGCATGAGCGTGGCGCGCGCGAGAGCGATCCAGATGAGCTTCGCGCCGGCGCGCTTGTTCTCATCGCTGGTGAGGCCGCTCTCCTCGTCCATCAGCTCCAGCTTGTCGTACGTGAGCGTCGTGACCTGGATGTGCGGCCAGCGCATCGTTTGCGCCGCGATCGCGATCTGCGGCTTCTCGTTCTCCTCGATCGACGAGGCGTAGAGGAAGTCGGCCAGCTCGTCGCGCAGCACGCCCGGAAGAATGCGAATCGAGCCGATGCGCTGGCGGTGCATGCGCTGCGCGAGCTCACGCATGAGCGAGTTGGCGGGATCGGTGGAGACTCCCTCGATCACGACTTGGTTGCGGGCGAAAGCGAAGGTGACCGGCTCCAGGCCGTTCAGAATGCCGTCGAGCCGCCGCACGCACTTCTCCACGGCGCCTACCAGCTGGGGATGCCCCTGCGGGTAGATCGCGTGTTTCTGGACGGCGACCGCGAACTCGATGAGGAACTCCGCGAGCTGCTTCGGAATTCCGCTTTGATTCGAGCTCGCCGAGGATGCGGCGGAGGGGTAGGTCACGAGAGCGAGATCACGACGCGAAGGAGGTCAAGCCAGTGACAGATGCCCGAAGAAAAGGCAACGGCAGGGAGCGCTGATATCACGAGTTTGTGCTGAGCTCGATTGGATTTTTGAGGCGAAGATCATATGTACACGGGCTCACTAAAAAGCACTAATGATATCTTTGCTGCTATATTTTGCGCACTCTATCACGTCAATAAGCCGACAATATAGCGCCAAATAGAGCCATTTTAGCGACTTCTATCCTCATGATGCCTGCTTGATGTTTCCACGCGCTATCACGTCACGCGCACTTCGCGTCACGCTCCACGCTCTAAGGCCATGCAGCACGACAGCTTGGCACACCCTCTGCCCCTCGTCGCCTCACACATTTCATTCGGCGGCATCATGACAAACGACCCCAAGCACCAGCCAAAGAGCAACACCTCCACCCACGCCGGCGCCGAAGCCGCAGAAGGGATGAACGCGGTCTCCGGTCAGCGCGGCGGCGAAGCCACGCGCAGCGACGAGGGCGCGGTCCGGAAGCCCTCGAAGCAGTCAGCCGACAAGATGCAGCACCCCGGATCCGAGCCGCTCGAGGAGCGCACCACGGAGCACGAGAGCGGCTACGGCGGCAAGGGAGGGGAGCCCCGCGTGAGCTCCGACGAGCGCGAGAGCACCGACGAGGATGGATCGTTGCGCTCGGAGTCGAACAAGCGTTAAGTCAGGGAGTAGTTATTGAATGCGACGAGCGCGGCGGCCACATTCGAGACCGTTGCGCTCGTCACTCCCATGCTCATCAACCGACGGAATCGATGATGTCTCGCACCTCGAGAGCGCTCGCCGGCGCCCTCTTTCTCTCGCTCGCTGCCACAGCGGCGCGCGCCCAGGAAGCCGTTCCGCTGCACAAGGGCGACCTGGTTCGATTTCTCACCGGTTCCACCTATAGCAAGCCGGAGATCGCGGCGATCATCCGGCGCGCCTGCCTCGCCTTCGGCCCCACCTCGCGCGACTACCAGAATCTTCGCGAGCTCGGCGCCACGACCGCGGTGGTCGACGCAATGAAGACGTGCACCGAGAACAACAACAAGGTGGCGCGCGCAGAGATCGCCACGCCCGCTCCGATCCGCCCGATGGAGATCGATCTCCCCTATCGCAGCGTCACCGCCACTGCCGGCTCGGTGGCGCTCTACACGGTCACCATCCATCGCGGACCGACGCCGCTCTCGGGCGTGCGCCTGCTGCTCCACGGCTCGCGCGAGATCGCCGGCGGCGCGCACGCGGAGCTCAACGCGAACACCGATCGCGACGGACACGCGACCTTCTCGATTCCCGCCGGAACCACGGCCGGCAACACCAGCCTCCGGATCGCAGACGCGGATGGCGTCGAGATGCATGGCGCCACGGACTTCGTGCTCACTACGCTCCCCGCCAGTCCCGGGCTCGTGAAGGTCTCGCCGCAGACGATCGACATCGGCGCATCGCGCGGTACCCGCGACATCATCGTGACCGTCGCCGACCCGTTCGCGAACCCGGCGCCGCGCATCACCGTCATGCTGAAGCCGTATCCGCCTCGCGGGAGCGCGACGTCGCCCACGCAGATCACGGACAACGCAGGCGTCGCCCACTTCTCGGTGGAGACCTCACCGCTGCAGGACGGGGACAGTCTGGTCGTGAGCATCGCCGACCGCCCGTACGCCACGCTGCACGTCACCGCGGCGGCCGAGATCACGACGCTGCTGCTCGAGGCGGAGCGGAAGCTGAGCGAAGGCAACGTGGCATCCGAGGCCGCGTACGACACTGTGCTCGCCGTCGATCCCAACAACGCGCGCGCCCTGGTTGGTCGCGGGTACATTCGTGCCGCGCAGGGAAAGTACGAGCCGGCCACACGCGACTTCGAGAGTGCGCTTCGCGTCAACGAGGATCGCGCCACCGCGCTCACAGGACTTGGCTACCTCGCGCTTCGTCGCGGCGATCTCACGACTGCAACCGCGCGCTTCGATGAATCGCTCAAGATCGATTCCACGGACGCGGGCGCAGCCACCGGTCGCGCGTACACGGAGCTCTGGCGCCTCGACCCGCGACAGGCGCCGCATCGCGCCGCGGCACTCGCGAGCCCGCGCCCCGTGTCGTATCCCGCCGATGCCGCTCGCCAGCTGCGCGCGGGCATCGACTTTTTCGCCGCGCGAAACACGGCGAGCGCCGACCGCGCGCTCACGAGCGCGGCGAGCACGGCACCAGCGTGGCCCGACGTGTACTACGAGCGCGCACTCGTGTATCAGGCCGAGGGACGCACATCGCAGGCGATCGCGGACTTCCAGCACTATCTGCAGCTTCGTCCCAACGCCGCCGATCGCGACGCGGTCTCCTCGCGCATCGGCGCGCTCGATCGCAGTCCGACGAAGGCCTTTGCGAGCGGCATTCTTCCAGGCGGCGGGCAGTTCTACACGCATCAGCCCATACTCGGCATCGTCGTGCTGGGTGGCGTCGCGGCGAGCGCCGTGTGGGCGCTCAAGTCCACACCGAAAACGTTCACGGATCCGTTCGGCCATCCATATCAGAACGGGTCGGAGCGAAAGAATCTCGTGACGGGTGCGGCCGTCGGCGGCGGCATCTGGCTACTCGGCGCCCTCGAGGCAGCGATCCATGCATCGAGCGCGCGAGGCGATCCGTACCCGCCCGTGGCTGTCGGTGCGCCCGCTCGGAAGAGCGCGGAGCTTCCGCGTCTCGTTCCCACTGTTGGTTTTGAGCCGACGGGGCCGCGACTTGGCGCGGCGCTGAGCTTCTCGATTCGCTGAGCGCGTCGAGAGAAAAGCTCAGGGGAGGACGGTCACCTGCGCTGATCCGCTCTGACCCTGCGTCGTTGCGGTGATCATCACGTCGCCCGGCGCGACGCCCCTCACGCGTCCGCGCGAATCGACGCTGGCGATGTTGTTGTCGGCAGAGCTCCACGTGATGGTATGCCCATGCCCTGCGTTGGTCTCCTGAATCGATGCGCTGAGCTGCACCGTCGAGCCCACGTTGGTCGTGTCGAACGCCGGCGTGACGACCACCGATGTCACGGCAACCGGATCCACCTGCAGCGAGGCCGTGCCCGACTTCCCTTCGCTCGTCGCGGTGATCGTCGTAGTGCCGGGGCCGGCGGAGGTTGCATTGCCGGTATTGTCGATCGTCGCGACGGATTGATCGCTGGAATCCCAGCTCACGGTGCGACCCGTGAGCGGGTGGCCCTGCTGGTCCTTCAATGTCGCGGCAAACGCAACCGAGCCGCCGTCGGTGATCGTCTGAGTTGACGGATTCACAGTAACGCGGCCCACGGGTGCGGGATCGACAGTGAGCGTTGCGGGGTTGCTCGTTTTCCCTTCGCTCGATGCGGTGATCGACGATGTACCCGGCGAAACACCGGTGGCAACACCGGAGGTCGGATCGATGGTCGCAACCGCGGTGTTGCTCGAGCTGAACGTGACGGTGCGACCCGTGAGCACGTTGCCGCTCCCGTCTTTCGTCACCGCCGTGAAGGCCGGCGTGGTCGACCCCTCGACGACCGATTCCGATGTGGGCGAGATAGTCACGCTGCCAACGGGTACGGGATCGACCGTCAGTGTCGCGGCATCGCTGGTCTTCCCTTCGCTCGTCGCGGTGATCGATGTGGTGCCGGGCGCGACGCCGGTTGCGACGCCGGTGTTGGCATCGATCGTCGCCACGGCAGTGTTGCTGGAGCTGAAGGTGACCACGCGTCCGGTGAGCGTGTTGTTGTTCGCATCCTTGGTCACCGCCGTGAACGCCGGCGTCGTTCCGCCAACGACCACCGATTGCGTGGTCGGCGAGATCGTCACCGTCGCAACGGGCACCGCGGTCACCACGATGGTTGCCGTGCCGGTCTTGCCCTCACTCGTGGCGGTGACGGTCATCGTTCCGGCGGACTGCGCGGTCACCTTCCCCGTGCTGGAGACCACCGCGATGGCGTCGTCGCTGCCGTCCCACACCACCGAGCGTCCCGTGAGCGTATTCCCGTTCGCGTCCTTGGGCGTCGCGGTGAGCTGGATCGCCTGCGAGGGGGCGAGGGTATCGGGCGACGGGGTGATGATCACCGATGCCACGGGAACGGGCGTCACGGTCACAGTCGCAGTCGTCGAGACTCCGGTGCCGGTGGCGGTTATTGTGATGACGGCCTGACCGGGCCCGCCCGGCGTGACGAAGCCGGTGCCGCTGACGCTCGCGACGCCGGTGTTGTTGGAGCTGAACGTGACCGGGCGACCGGAGAGCGCACCGCCCACCGAGTCGAGCAGCGCAACCGTGAGCTGCGTTCCCGCATCGCCCTGCGTGAACGAGAGCGCATCGGGCGTCACCGTCACTCGCCGAACCGGCACGAGCGAGACCGTCACATGCGAGACGCCGGAGACGGAGCCGCTCGTGCCGGTGATCGTGGCGGTGCCCGGCGCAACGGCAAAGACGAGCCCCGTCGTGCCGACGGTGGCGACGGCGTTATCGCTGGATTGCCAGGTGATCGTTTGTCCGGGAAGCGGATTCCCGCTCGCATCGGTGACCGTTCCCGTGAGCTGCTGGCGCTGTGTGACGAGCAGCGCCACCGTCGACGGCGACACGATGACGGCGTTCGCCGGCGGCAACGTGACGGTGACCGCCACGTTGACGTGCGCGGCGCCGCTCGTCGCGGTGACCGTGGCGCTTCCCGCCGACTGTCCGGTCACGAGGCCGGTGGATGACACGATCGCGATGCCGGAATTGTCCACGGTCCAGGTCACGGGGGCGCCCGAGATCACGGTGCCGTTCGCGTCCTTCACCGTGGCGGTGAGCTGCGACGTTTGCCCCGTGGTGATGCTGACGCTCGTCGGCTCGACCGCGATGCTCGAGGCGACGGCGGCGCCAACGGCGATCCCCGAGGTTCCCGATTTTCCTTCGCTCGTCGCGGTGATGGTGGTCGCGCCAGTTGCGACACCGGTGACGACGCCCGTGTTGTCGACGGTGGCGATGCTTTCGTTGGCCGACGACCACGTGATGGTGCGTCCGTCGAGCAGATTCCCGCTCGCGTCGAGCGGCTCCGCCTGCACGTGCACGGTCCCGCCAACGCTGATCGCGGCACTCGTCGGCGTCATGCGGATGGAGGCCACGCCCTGAGGAACGACAGTGATCGTCGCAACGCCGGACTTGCCGGAGGAGCTGGCGGCGATGTGCGCCGTCCCCAGCGCGACACCGGTGACGACGCCGGTGCCCGACACGGTGGCGACGGACGTGTTGTCCGAGCTCCAGAAGAAGCTGGCGCTCCCTCCGCCTGTCAGGGTCGCGGCGAGCGTGACGGTGGAGCCCAATGCGACGTTCGCCGTATCCGGCGAGATGGTGACGCCGTTGTTGCCGCCGGGACCCGTGGAATCGCTGCCGCACGAGAGCGCGACGGCGCAGGCGAGGGAAGAGAGGAACAGCGTAAAGTTGGAGCCACGTGCAGCGCGCATCGAGCACTCATTCGTTGCGAGGATCCCACGCATGCGCGCGTGCGAGCGAGCACGCAGGGCGATGCGAGGGGGTACATCATAATGAATCAGCACGCCCCGAGGAAAGCGGGCGTTTCAACGCACACGTCGTGCAAGCGATGAGCCAGTGGCTGGCCCCGCTGCATAGCGGTATGGCGGCGAAAAGGATCCGCGTGCACGAGAAAGCTCTTGCAAGTCACCATGTGGTGACAATATCTTGTCACTGACTAGTGACTTGAGGACCCATGGCAAGAGATCGATTCGCGACGCGTGCTGCGATCCTGGAGGGAGCGGCCGAGCTGGTGGCGGGGGGTGGGGTTGGCGCGCTGGGGGTGAATGGTTTGGCTGATGCCGCCAAGTGCGACAAGGTACTCATCTACCGCTATTTCGGTGGCCTGGACGGAGTGCTCGAGGCGCTGGGGATCGAGCGGATGCTGTGGCCGAGGGTGGGTGCGGAGAGCGACGCGGGCGATGGGGAGGGAGATGTCTCGCTGGCGGATGCGGTGGAGTCGGTGGTGCTGGAGGAATGGGCGGCGCTTGCGGGCGGTGCCTTGATGCTGCAGGCGGGGGCTGCGGAAGTGGTGGGAGCGAATCCGTTGGGAGAGGCGACTGCGGCGCAGCGCGCGGAGCGTCATGCGGAGCTGATCGCATCGTTGCGGGCGAAGCATCGCGTTCCGCCCTACGTCGATCTGTCGGCGCTCGTGGAGCTGTTGAGCGCAGCGCTCACCCTTTTTGCGCTGCGAGCCGCGAGCGGCGCGGGCGCGCGCTCAGCTGCTGCGGAGAAAGGCACGCACGTGCTGGATCCCGGCACGCCGGAGGGGTGGAGGCGGATCGAGAAGACGGTCGGGGTGGTGGCGAGGGCGTTGCTGGAGTCGTGATCTTCAGTCACCGAGTGGTGACATACGCCTGCGAACCCCGATTACTCCGTCCCCGCCCCCTTCAACACGAAATTGTAGCTCCCCGCCGTCGGGTGCCCGTCACGCGAGACGACCCGGTACGTCACCACATAGGTACCCGGCGCCGAGGGAGGTGACGCGAGATCCAGCGCCGCCGTCGTCGCCGCCGAACCCTCGTGTCGCAGCACGCTCGTCTTCACCGTGTCGCCACCAATACGCACGATCTTCACCCGGCTGAGCCCCAGCTCCACCGGCTCCGAGAACCACAGGCGCACCGCCTTGGGAGTGGCGGCGATCGTGTCGTTCACCGCCGGCTCCGCACGCACCAGATGCGCGTGGAAGGCTGCCGCGTCACCCGCGGCCGGGAGGCGCGACGCAGGAGCAAAGGCAGTCACGCCGGCGAAGATCACGGCAGCGGGGAGGAGCGTGTGGAGCGCAGGAAGTCGCATGTGTCAAAGATAGGTGAACGGAGAAGGCGCCATCAGTAGTACAAACGCAATCGAGGGATGTGCCGTTGCATCTCGTTTCACGGCGCCGATCGTTCGCTCGAGGAAGGAAAGCAGGCGTTCGCCGTACATACGCGTCATCTTTCCAGAGTCCGGTTCACACAACCTTGCCTCACGGAATCGCGCCGCCCACATGATCGACGTCGAGAGCCTCACCAAAACCTACGGCGACTTCGAAGCAGTGCGCGGGATGTCCTTCCACGTCGCACCCGGCGAAGTGCTCGGCCTCGTCGGCCCGAACGGAGCCGGGAAGACCACGACGCTTCGCAGCATCGCCGGGATCATAGTCCCCACGAGCGGCTCCGTGCGCGTGGGCGGAAACGACATGGCGACGGCACCCGAGCGCGCGAAGGCGCTGCTCGCCTTCATACCGGACGAGCCGCAGCTCTTCGAGCATCTCACCGTCGAGGAGCATCTCCGATTCATCGGCCGCCTCTACGGCGTCGCCGACGCGCCGGCGCGCATCGAGCCGCTGCTCATCGAGATGGAGCTGCTCGAGAAGCGCGGCTCGCTCCCGGCCGCGCTGTCCCGCGGCATGCGGCAGAAGCTCGCGATCGCCTGCGGGCTCCTGCACTCGCCGTCCGCGCTGCTGCTCGACGAGCCGCTCACCGGTCTCGATCCTGCCGGCATGCGGCGCATGAAGTCGACGATTGCCGCACGCGCCCGCGCCGGCGCAGCCGTCGTACTCAGCTCGCATCTGCTCCATCTCGTCGAGGAGCTGTGCACGCGGCTGCTCGTGATGCAGCGCGGCCGCGTGATCGCGATCGGCACGCTCGCCGAGATCGTGGCGGAGCGCCCCGATCTGGCCGGCCGCGCGCTCGAGGATGTCTTCCTGGCGCTCATCGACGAAGGCGAGCGCCAGGACAAGGCGCAGAGCGGCACGTGAACGACGCGCTTCGCTATCTGCTCTGGCACAGCGCGCTCAATCGCATGCGCGGCCAGGTCGCGC
>JAQBQC010000059.1 GCA_028287205.1 Gemmatimonadota bacterium | reverse complement strand
TGCGCCGACGCTTCGCAGCACATGCTCGGCGGATGGCGGCGCTCCCCAGCGATTCGTGTTGTCGCTGAGGTCGAGCGCGCAGGGCGCACGATTGGGCTCGTAGAGCGAGAGATCGCGAAAGGTCACCCGCGCACGCGGAGCGGAGCGCGCTGCACGCTCGACGCCCGGCTCGTCGCTTCCCTTCCCCGCGGGCGCGCCGACACTCCCCGCGCGCCGTGCCGCCGCCGCGTGCGCCGGCAGTCCCTCCGCTTCGGCCAGCGTCGCCACGCTCGCGGCGAGATCGGATGCGGCAGTAGGCGACACGCGCTGATACGTGGTCCAGCGCACGAAGTCGAGCGTCGACAACCCCGAGTACGAGCGCGCGAGCCCGCCCGTGGGCAGCACGTGATTCGCGCCCGTCATGTAGTCGCCGAACGCCACGGAGCTGGTAGCGCCGAGGAACACGGTGCCCGCGTTTCGAACGCGCTCGAGCGCCGCGTCCGGATCGCGCAGCGCCAGCAGCAGATGTTCGGGCGCATACTCGTTCGCGAAGGCGATGGCGCGCTCGAGCGATACATCCCAGAGCAGGGCGCCGCGTGTCGCGAGCGACTCGGCAATGATCGCACGGCGTGGCTCGTTCGCGAGCAACACTTCGAGCGCGCTGCCGATCGCGGCTGCGAACGACTCGCTGAGCGCGATCGCGACGACCGCGGCGCGCGGATCGTGCTCCGCCTGCGCGAGCATCTCACTCGCCACGGATTCGGCGCTCGCCGAGTCATCGGCGATGACCAGGAGCTCGCTCGGTCCCGCGGGTGAGTCGATGCCCGTAACTCCCGAGACCTGGAGCTTCGCCTCCGCGACGTAGGCGTTCCCCGGTCCGACGATTCGACGAACGGATGCGATCGACTGCGTGCCGTACGCCATCGCCGCGATCGCGCCGGCTCCGCCGATCGCATAGACCTCGTCCACTCCCGCGAGCTCCGCGGCGGCGAGGACGACCGCGGAAGGAGCGCCGTCGGGGCCGGGCGGCGAGCACAGAATCACGCGAGGCACCCCCGCAACACGCGCGGGTATGGCGCCCATGAGCACACTGCTCGGATACGCAGCTCGGCCACCGGGTGCGTAGACGCCAACGGAGTCGAGTGGGTCGGGCCGGCGGCCCACGACGACGCCCGGCTGGACCTCGACCTCGGCGGCGACCGGCAGAAAGGTGCGGTGCACGGCGTCGATGTTCGCGGCGGCGCGCTCGAGCGAGCGACGGATCGATCGCTCCAGCCCGGAGAGCGCCTGTACGCGAAGCTCGCGGGGCACCTCCAGCGTGCGCAGCGTCGCCCCGTCGAGCTCGGCAGCGAGTGAAAGGAGCGCCGCGTCACCGTCCGTGCGCACCCTTCGAATGATCGCGGCGGTACGATTTCGTACAGAATTGTCCGCTGACGTAGATCGATCGGACAGCTCGGCTCTTTCTGCTGCCGTTACGGCCGAGAGGCTTCCCCGCCAACGGAAGAGCTCGCTCATGGCATCAGCCTCTCGATGCGGGTAACGAGGATGCCCTGTGCCCCGAGTGCCTTGAGGTCGGCCACGGTCCGATAGATCGCGGACTGCGCAACTACCGCGTGGACGGCTACATACGTGCCTCCATCGAGAATGTCGATGACGGTTGGACCGTTCACTCCCGGCATTACCCGGCGAGCGCTTTCGAGCGATCCGCGAGGCACGTTGGCCATGACGTACCGCTTGTCACGCGCTCGAAGCACACTCGACAACGCCTCGGCGAGCTCATCGGCAGAGCGTGCCGCTTGTGCGGATGGAGTTGGCGAGCAGATCAGACGGGCGCTCGACTCGAGCACCGTCGCCACCTCATGCAACTGGTGCACGCGAAGCGTCGATCCTGAGGATGTCAGGTCCACGATGATGTCTGCGATCCCCAAATGCGGAGCGATCTCCGTCGCCCCCGAGACGGGCACGATCGTCACCCGCTTTCCTGCTTTCTCGAAGAACTGTTGCGCGAGATGCGGAAACACCGTTGCGACACGCGGCGAGCCCACCAGATCGTCGATCGTCGCGATCCCGCTGTCGTCGCGCGCGGCTACGACGAGTCGGCACCCTCCGAACTCGAGGTCGAGCAGCATGCCGAGCTCGCGCTGCGACTCGCAGACGAGATCCCAACCGGTCACGCCAACATCGGCTGCCCCATCCGCGACGAACTCCGGGATGTCCTTTGCGCGCACGAGGATAGCCTCGAACTCGCCACCCAATGACGCGACGAGCGCACGCTCACCACGCGCGCGCACCTCGAGCCCCGCATCGCCGAAGAGCTCGCGTACATCCTCGGCCAGCCGACCCTTGTTCGGCAACGCGACTCTCAGCATTTCTCGCTCTTCAGCACAAGCATGTCCTTTCTCATTTCGACTCAGGAAGACACAAAAAAGTCCCGTCCGAAGATGGACGGGCCGAAGACGCCGGTTCGCTTACGGGCTAAGTGATCACCCTGGCAAGCACGCGACGCCCCGACCCGTGAGGCCATGGTGATGCGTGTGATGATGCCGAGCGAGCGTGTGCATGGAACGCAAGGTATCGGAGACGCGCGAACGCGTCAACCAGCGTGCTCCGAGGGGCGCGGCCCTTCGTTTGCAATTTCCCCGTGGGGGAACATAGATTCCCAGTCTCCGCGGGTTGCGGAGCTCGGAAAGCACACAGGCACGGTACTGGAGGCTATAAGAATGCAGTTTATCGGACGGGCGCTCCTCGCGAGCGTATTTGTCCTCGGCGCGTGCGCCGGCGGCGACAAGAATGCCACTAAGACAGATTCCTCGACGGCAGTCACGTCGACGACTACGACCACCAGCACGCCCGCTGCCACCACGGACAGCTCGGCGTCGGCCTCCGCTTCGTCCGGTGCTGCCGCCGCTCCTGCCGGCGCGCCTGCAGGTGGTGCCGTGGCCGCTGCGCCTGCGACCGGAAAGACGGTCGAGGTGAAGATGGTCGGCGACGAGAAGGGATATCGCTTCGAGCCCGCGAACATCACCGTGAAGTCGGGCGATGCGATCAAGTTCACGAACGTCAGCGGTGGCCCGCACAACGTCGGATTCGATCCCGCCAAGGTGCCGGCGCCGGTGCAGGCGCAACTCGGCGCCAACATGCCGGGCGATCACTCCATGGGACCGCTCGAAAGCCCGCTGCTTCTGCAGCCGAACGAGGCGTACACGATCTCGTTCGCCAAGATTCCTCCGGGCTCGTACG
>JAQBQC010000035.1 GCA_028287205.1 Gemmatimonadota bacterium | reverse complement strand
GCCTCGATGAAGTCCGCGATGCGCGCGTGATCCTTGATTCCCGGCGAAGATTCCACGCCGGACGAGACGTCGACGATGTCCGGCGAGAGCGTCTCGATCGCCTCTGCCACGTTTGCAGCGGTGAGTCCGCCCGCCACCACGAGCCGGCCCGACCGCGCGTGCGTCGCGTGTCCAATCGCGCCCCAGTCGAAGGGAACGCCGCTGCCACCGAGCAGGCCCTTCACCTTGGAGTCGAGCACCAGCGCGTCTGCCGAATCCCATAGCTGGTGCAGCGCTGTGGCGTCGATCGCCCCGTCCACGCGCACCACGGCCCATACACGCGCGCCACTGGCCTCCTGGACCGCGCGCACCTTGCCGGAGCCCGGATCGGCATGCAGCTGGACGACGTCGAGCTTCGCCTCCTGCACCGTTGCCGCAATGGTCTCGATGTCCGCGTTGCCAAACACGCCCACGCGGTCGACGTTCGCTCCTCCTCCGTCGAGCACGACGCGAGCACTCTCGGGATCGAGCGTACGCGGCCCCCCGGCGAAGATCACCCCGACATAGCGGGCTCCGAGATCCGCCGCGGCGCGCGCGTCGGATGCGCGCGTGAGCCCGCACACCTTCACCTCAACGCGCACGGGGGCTCCTGGGCACGCCGGTGAGCGCGCGAACCGCCGCTTCCGGAACGTCGGACGCCGAGAGCACCGAGCCAATGAGCACGGCGTCCGCACCCCAGCGCGCGCGCACGACGACATCATCCATGCTCGCGATCCCGCTTTCGGCCACTGCGATCACCCCCGTCGGCAACAGCGGCAGCAGCCGCTCGGGAACGCCGGCGTCCACTTCGAGTGTCTCGAGATCTCGGCTGTTGATCCCGATCACTCGCGCGCCCAGCTCGAGTGCGAGCATCAACTCGGCGTCCGTTCGCACCTCGACGAGCGGCTCGAGCGACAGGTCATCGGCCACGGACATCATCTCCCCGAGCTGTGCCGGCGAAAGCGCCCGGGCGATGAGCAGCGCGGCCGACGCGCCCGAGGCGCGCGCCTCGAAGAGCTGTATCGGATCGGAGTGGAAGTCTTTGCGAAGCAAGGGGATGGACGCGTGATCTCGCGCGATTTCGAGGTCCGCGAGCGAGCCTCCAAAGTCCGCGGGCTCGGTGAGGACGGAGATGGCGGCGGCTCCGCCGCGCTCGAACGCGCGCGTCTGCGCCTCGGCGGAGAGCGACTCGCGAATCACGCCCTTCGACGGCGACCGCCGCTTGATCTCGGCGATCACGGCGACCGTGTCGCGAGTGAGTGCGTCGACGAACGAGGGTCGTGACGGGGCCAGACCCGCGGCGTGCTCCACGGCCCGCCGCTCGCCGGCACTCATCGCACCTACGCGACCGGCGGACTCGGCCATGATGCGGCCCAGCACTCCGGCAGGCGGAGTCCATTGCCGCGAAAAGACTTGCGCTTCGGTCACTGTTCGGCTATTCTGCTTTTCGGCGTCCATTCGGGACGCGCGGGAGATTTGATCACAGCTCGGCTCACCTTCGTCCACCTGCGAGCATGGCGCTCACCAAGCGGCAACGCGAGATCCTCGATTACCTCAGCGGATACGCCGAGGACAACGGGTACGCACCCAGCTTCGAAGAGATCGCCCGGAAGTTCAACTATAACTCGCTCGCAACGGTCCACGAGCATCTGAGTAATCTCGAGCGCAAGGGATACATCAAGCGGTCGTACAATGAGAGCCGCGCGATCGAGATCCTTCCGTCGGACGTATTTCCGAAGGCCGTCGAGCTCCCGCTGCTCGGAACCGTTGCCGCCGGCATGCCGATCGAGGCCGTCACGGCGCATGAGACCATGTGCGTGCCCGACAGCTTCGTGTCGCGAGGCGGAAATCATTACGTGCTCCGGGTGCGCGGAAACTCGATGATCGACGAGCAGATTCGGGACGGCGACTTCGTGATCATCAACGAGCGTCGCAGCGCCGACAACGGGGAAACCGTCATTGCGCTCATCGACAACAATGCCGCGACGGTGAAGAAAATCTACCGCGAACGGGACGGTCGCATCCGGCTGCAGCCGGCGAACGACTCGATGCTGCCGATCTACGTGCACGAGAACGACGTCACCATCCAGGGCGTGGTCGTCGGAGTCCTCCGCAAGTACTGACCGGCCGGGCGAGCATTACGCGCCAACGCTCGCCTCGCGCAACGCGGCGAGCGCGCGCAACGCCCTCCCTGAATCAATCGCGATCGAAGCGGCCCGCACCCCCTCTCCGAAGCTGGTCGCTACCCCGCCAACATAGATCGCCGCCGCGGCGTTGAGCACGACCGCGCTCCGCGCGCCTCCTCGATCGCTGCCATCGAGCACCGCGGTCACGCGCGCCGCATTTTCAGCGGGCTCTCCGCCCGCAAGATCGCCGGGCGCGGCGACCATCGAGTAGCTCACCGGATCGATCGCCCACTCGCTCACCACACCGAGCCGAATCTCGAGCACGCGCGTACATCCAATGGGCGAGATCTCATCCATCCCCGGGTCACCGTGCACCACGAGCGCGTGCACGCTCCCGAGCTCCGCGAGCGCGCCCGCCATCAGATCCATCCGCGCGGGATTCGCCACACCCACCACCTGTCTCCCGGCGCTCGCGGGGTTCGCCAGAGGCCCGAGCAGATTCATGATCGTGGGCACGCCCAGCTCGCGACGAACGGATGCGACGTGCCGCATTGCCGGATGCATGGCGGGCGCGAACATGAACACGATTCCCGCGTGGTCGAGCATGCGCCGCATCACCGCCGGTGAGGGCTGAATCTCGACGCCGAGCGACTCCAGCACATCCGCGCTGCCGCAGCGCGAGCTGTGCGAACGGTTGCCGTGCTTGGCGATGCGTACACCGGCCCCCGCCGCCACGAGCGCCGCAGTGGTCGAGATGTTGAACGTCGAGAAGGATCCTCCGCCTGTGCCGCACGTGTCGACGAGCGTCGCGGAGTCATCGACCGCGAACGGGAGCATCGCGGTGCGAAGGGCGCGCGCACCGCCGGCTACCTCGAGCGCCGTCTCACCCTTGAGCGCGAGCGCCATGAGCAGCGCGCCGATCTGCGCTGGTGTGCCCTCCCCTCGCATGATGATGTCGAAGGCGTCGCTCGTCTCGCTCGCGGAGAGCGACGCGCCACCGACCAGCCGACGGATCGCTTCGACGAGCGCGTTGCCAGCGCTACCTCGCACCAGCCGGCTCCAGCAACTTGCTCGCGAGCTCCGCCTGCGATGCGACCAGCGAGATCACCAGCGCGAGCAGCCGCACGCGCTCGACATCCTCCTCCACGAACACGCCGCGTTGAATGCGGTTCGTGAGATTGAGCACGCCAACGAGATCGTCGTGATAGACGATGGGAAAGCTGATGAACGACCCCGTCGTGAAGTACTCGTCGCCGAGGAGCGGGTGGTTGACGGCCTGCGCGACGTCGGTGACGAGCAGGGGCTCGCGACTCAGCGCCACCTTCCCGGCCACGCCCTGTCCGATGTGGATCCGCGTGCCGTCCGCGATGTCCGGAGACAGCCCCTTGGCCGCGGCGATGTAGAGCTGATTGGTGCCGGGCGCGCGTAGCATCAGCGAGCATCGCTGGGCCTGCATGTCGTCGCCGCACAGGTTGAGCAACCCATCGGCGAGCTTCCGCGAATCGCTCGTGGCCGCGTCGAGCGCGAGCACGCGCTCGATGAGATAGAGCGTGCGTGTCTTCTGGCGCAGCGTCTCGCTGCGACGGTGCAGCTCCACGTGCGCCGTCTCGAGCTGTCCGACCGCGGCGCTCACCTGCTGCTCCACTGCCTCCGCGCGGCGATTGGCGCGTCGCGCATCCTCTTTCGCCTTCGCATTCTCCGTCTCGAGAACGATCATCCGCTCCGGCGTGAACGTGCCGCCACCACTCGGCGTGTTGCGCGCGACCGCCAACGCCTGCTCGAGCGAGGCGAGATGCTTCACGTACTCACCGTGCACGCGCTGCGTCACATCCTCGAGCGTGCGCACGGCCTCGTTGCGCGCCTCTCGCTCGGCGAAGCGCGCGTACGCGAGCGCGAAGAGTGCGACGTAGGGAGCGAATCGCTCCATCACGCGCGTGCCGAAAAAACGGCGCGGCTCGTACACGGCAACGACTGCGGAGAGCTGTCCATCCACGCGCATGCCGCGAAGCGCGAGGAGTCCTTCCTCCTCGAGCGTGGTGTCGAGTCCGAGCAGGCGCGCGTATTCGTCGGACTGTTCGCCCAGGTCGACGAACTGGCCACCTGCCAGGATCTGCGTGCGGATGCGGGCGGGAAGATGATCGACGGTCGTGTCCGCGCGCGCGCGCAGAACCTTCGAGCCATCCGGGCTCACGCGCTCGCGAAGCATCTGATGGCGCGCATCGTAGCCGAAGAGCGAGAGCTCGGTGCTGCGGTCCACCTCGGCGAGCGCTTCGCCAAGCGCAACGATGGCCGCGTCGAGGTCCGACGCTGCCGCGAGCGCATGAGCGAGCGACGCGAGAGTGCGAGGTGGCATTGAGGGGGGCCCAGCCGACGGGAAGAGGGGTCCGCGGAGCGTGAATGTTGAGGCGTAGGTGCCGAACTGTCAATCGTTTCCGCGCTTCTGATCGCTTGACACCGAAGGTCGTTCCGGTAAGTTCCACGCATGCCGGAGCGCATGGTGCAGCTGGTGCTGCATTACGATGGCGCGGGGTTTTCGGGGTGGCAGCGCCAACCGGCAACGCGCACGGTTCAGGGAGTACTGGAGAGCGCGCTCGAGCGGTTGTGCAATGCACCCGTCGGCGCGCTCGGAGCCGGACGCACCGACGCGGGTGTGCATGCGCGCGGACAGGCGGTTGGTGTGCGAGTCCCGCTCAAGTGGGAAGCGGCCGAATTGCGGCGGGCATTGAACGCGGTACTGCCGGCGGATCTGTGGGTCGCCAGCGCAGTCGAGATGAGCGATGCCTTTCACGCACGGTACAGCGCCACCGGACGGCGGTACAGCTATCATGTCGGCACCGATCGGGAAGCGATGTCGCCTTTCCGCCGGCGCTGGGAGTGGGCGCTCGAGGAGCCGCTCGCGCGCGATACGCTCGCGCACTGCGCGCAGGCACTTCTGGGCACGCATCGCTTTCTCGCCTTCGCCGTGCAGGGAACAGCGCCGGCGGACGACGACCATCGCTGCACGATCATCGACGCAGCGTGGCTCGAACGTCCCAACGGGCTCGTGTTCGAGATCGAAGCCAATCGCTTCCTGCATCACATGGTACGCTTCCTCGTCGGCACGATGATCGAGATCGCGCGGGGCCGTCGTCCCGTGTCCGACTTCACCATGTTGCTCGAGGCCGAGGACAACCGGCGTACGTCGGCACCTGCACCACCGCACGCGCTCTTTCTCGAAGTCGTTCGCTATCCGCGCGACCTCTACCTGGGCGGCACATGAAGATTCTGCTCGATACCGCGAGCCTCGATGAAGTTCGGTGGGCGACGGAGGTCGGAATCGTCGACGGGATCTCGACCGATCCCACGCTCATCGCCGAGGAAGATTCCACGGAGGAGTATCACGAGCTGCTCGCCGAGCTCTGTCGGCTCACGCGAGGCCCGGTACTGGCGCCGGTGCTCGCGATCACGGCCGACGACATCTATCGCGACGGCAAGGAGCTCGCGAAGATCGCGGACAACATCGTCGTCGAGGTGCCGGTGATCGAGGATGGTCTCCGCGCGACGGCGCGTCTCGCCGCCGACGGCATTCGCGTGACGGCGACGCTCGTGTTCAGTGTGGCGCAGGCGCTCTTCGCGGCGAAGGCAGGCGCATACTCGGTGAACGCGTTCGTGGGGCGCGTCGATGATATCGGCGGCGATGGCATCGCTCTCATTCGCGACATTCGCCAACTGTTCGACCGGCACCATGTCGAGTGCGAGCTCAACGCCGCGTCGATTCGCGCCCCCAAGCAGTTCTCGGAGGCGGCGATTCTCGGAGCGGATGCGGCCGCGGTTCCGCCCGATGTGTTGCGCCTGCTGCTCGTGCATCCGCTCACCGATCTCGGGCTCGATCACTTCCTCAACGACTGGAGCAAGCGCGTTTCGCGCAGCCGTACGAGCCTGTGATCACTCGAATGCTCGCCCTCTCCCTTCTGACGCTGACCGCCGCGTGCGGGGAGAGCTCGCACGACGATCCGGCACTTTCGGTCGCGACGGCTCGCGCCGCCACCGCGCAATCCGCAGCCTTAACGCAGACCACGATTGCCGGACAGCGACGCACCGCCATCACGGAGGCGGTTGCTCGCGTGGCACCCACGGTGGTGACGGTGCAAACCGAAGTCGTGGATCGTTCTGCAAGTCCCTTCGACGCGTTCAACGGCACGAGCGAGCGCGTGCTGCCAGGGCTGGGATCGGGATTCATCATGCGCGCCGATGGAGTCATCGTCACCAACGCGCACGTCGTGGCGGATGCAAACTCGATCTCCGTCGCAATGCGCGACGGGACGACCTATCCCGCGCGGCTGCTCGGCAAGGACGAGACGAACGACATCGCCGTGCTGAAGATCGATGCGAAGTCGCTCCCCGTTGCGCCGCTCGGTCAATCGGACGATCTGATCATTGGCGAGTGGGTGATCGCCATCGGCAATCCGTACGGCTTTCTGCTCGGCAACTCGGAGCCGAGCGTCACAGCCGGCGTGATCAGCGGCACCGGACGCAACCTCGTAGCGCGCTCGCAAGGTCCCGGCATGTACGTCGACATGATCCAGACCGACGCGTCGATCAATCCCGGCAACAGCGGCGGGCCGCTGGTGAATGCACTCGGCCAGATCGTCGGGATGAACAGCTCGATCTTCTCTCCGACGGGCGGCTCGATCGGGCTTGGTTTCGCGATCCCGGTGAATCGCGTGAAGCACGTGACGGAGGATCTGCTCGCGCACGGAACGGTGCGCCGCCCGTGGATCGGACTCAAGCCCGAGATTCCGCAGGGCTCGAACCAGCGCGAGGTACTCCGCGCCGGAGTGACCGTGGGCGCAGTGGTGCCGGGCTCTCCCGCCGATCGCGCCGGAATTCTGCGCGGCGACGTGCTCGTGCGCTCGCGCAGC
>JAQBQC010000022.1 GCA_028287205.1 Gemmatimonadota bacterium | reverse complement strand
CGTGTATTCGGCGGAGTCCGGCTTCGCGCCGGGCTCGCGCACGATGATCGCGCCGTACAATCCCGACGAGATCTGCTGCATCTCGTTCGAGTGAGAGTGATACATGAACGTGCCGGCGCGTGGCGTCGTGAAGCGAACCGTGAGCGAGTCACCCGGCATGATGTGAGGCATTGTCGTTGCACCGGAGCCGCTCCATCCGGGCACGCCATCCGGAACGCTCTCGAGCTCGATGCCATGCCAGTGCACCGCTACCGGCTCGTGCGCCTGATTCACGACCGTGATCGCAACGCGCTTTCCACGCGTGAGCTCGAGCGTTGGGCCGGGAACGGAGAAGCTGTCGCGCATCGCCGCTGCCGGAGAATCGCCGCGCACGAAGCCGTATCCCACATCTTCGCCGTAGACGTTCGCCCGCGAGCGCACGAGGAGTCGAATCTGCTGCGACACCGGCAACACGGCCTCCTGCACGCCTCGCGGCCGCACGCGAATGCCGATGATGAGCGCCGCCATGTGCTGGAGATGACTTTCGTCGTGGGACATCGGGGCTGACGTCATCGTGCTCGCGGGCATGCGCCGATCCGCCTCGAAGAACTCGCGTCTCGTCATGTGGCTGGCGATATGACAATGAAAGATCCAGTTGCCGCTGTGCAGCGGAGCCCACGTCATCGACATCGTTTGACCCGGGAGCACCAGCTCGGTCACGGCCATGCGCCGATTCTCCGGCGCATAGATCGAGTCGCTTTCACCGTTTCCTCTCGCATCCACGCGGAAGTAGGTGCCGTGCAGATGCAGCGGATGCTCGAGACCGGTGACGTTCACGAAGCGCCAGTGCACGCTGTCGCCCTGCACGAGGTCGATCCGCGGCGTGTGCGGCCATCCGAGCCCGTTGAACGCGAGCATGGCGTTCGGCCCCAGCCCGCTCATCGTCTTGGGATCGATCGTGAACCAGTTCGAGATGACGAAGATGCGATCGCTCGGCGTCGCACCCGGTGGGTCGACTACGATCGCTCCATTGAGCTGCGAATCGTCGGTGATCCGGGCACTCACTGGACCGGCGGTCGTGCGCGCGGCGTAGTACGAGATTCCCGGAGTCTTGGCGCGAAAGCGCATCTCGCGCGTCTCGCCGGCCGCGAGCTGCACGCTGTCCGCGTAGCCGCGGTGCTCTCCGAGCCCGTAAACCCACATCGGAACTGTGAGCGCATTGTGCACGGTCACGCGGAGCTCGGTACCGACCGGTGCGCGCAGCAGAGGTCCGGGAGTTTGCAGCGGACCTCCGGAAACCGAGAACGCGGCGACCGCGAGCGCAGGTCCGTCAGCTTCCTCGGGGCGCCATTCGCCGTTCCGCGCCTCGATGGCGACCGTAAGCACGCCCTTCTCGAGGCGTCCGGCTCGATGCTCGTTGTCGTTCGGCGCGATTCGCTCGGCTGGCATCGGGAGCGCGGGGTGGCGTGCGCCGCCGAGCGCGAGCGATCCGCAACAGAGGCCCGCAACTATGGTGATGAGACGCTTCGGCTGCATGGTTGCCTCACGTGAGCGCCGTAGCCCCGAACATCACTCGTGCGGAGACGTATAGCACGTCGCCGCAGAAGTGAGACTGGACATATTGCGCGCGATGCGGCCCACGTCAAGAGAAGGTGTACGATCTCGTCCGCATTGCCATTCCTTCACAAGCCGCACACGTAGCTATTTCCAGCAGAGCGCATACATTGGTTTCACAGTGCGAAGAAGTCCCGCGACTCTGGACACCGCGCTTTTGAATCATGTGCTGACCGCAACGAGCGACACGACCAGGTGGACGAAGAGTTTTCCGCGGCGTCAAGGCGCGACGCGCGGAGCCGTTCGTGTGAGAGGCGGCGGTGCCACCTGATACGGAGGGTGTAGCTCCCTCCGGCGCGTTCTCGCCCTTTTCCGGGGATCTGACGAGGAACGCTCCACAGCCCATGCACATGGGCCCGTATACGATCGTGCGCGTGCTCGGCGAGGGCGGCATGGGGACCGTCTACCTCGCCGAGCAAAGCGAGCCGGTTCGACGGCAGGTCGCCATCAAGGTGCTCCGCGTGGGCGGCAACACGAGCGAGGTCATCGCGCGCTTCCGTTCCGAGCAGCAGACGCTCGCGATGATGGATCATCCGAACATCACGCAGATCTACGACGCGGGCACCACGGATTCCGGGCTCGCGTACATCGTGATGGAATACGTGATCGGGGATGCGATCACGACATATGCGACGGAGCATCGCCTCACCGTACGCGAACGGATTCGTCTCCTGATGCAAGTGTGTCGCGCGGTCCAGCACGCGCATCAGAAGGGCATCATTCATCGCGATATCAAGCCGTCGAATGTCATCGTCACGGAGAGCGACGGCGAGGCGATGTGCAAGGTCATCGACTTCGGCATCGCCAAGGCGATTGCGCCAACGCCTGGCAATGCACGTTTGACAGCGACGGGCATCGCGCTCGGAACTCCGGCGTACATGAGCCCGGAGCAATTTCTGTCGGACGGCGCGGACGTGGACACGCGGGCTGATATCTACGCCCTTGGCGCAATGCTCTATGAATTGCTGGCTGGAGTGCTGCCGTTCGATCCCGAGAAGTATCCGGGGTGGGCCGCGCTGCTCGCGAAACGCGTGTCGAGCGATCCGCCGCGGCCGAGCGCGCAGTACGCTTCGCTGCCGGTCGAGCGCCGCGCGCTCGTCGCCTCCGAACGACGCATCGACGACGCAGCGTTGCGCAGTACGCTCGCCGGCGATCTCGACTGCGTGATTCTCAACGCGCTCGAGCGCGACCGCGAGCAACGCTACGCAACCGCGAATGCATTCGCGCTCGATCTCGATGCGTATCTCCAGAACAAGCCCGTATCTGCGCACACGGCGAGCATCCCCTACCGGGCCGGCAAGTTCGTGCGGCGGCATCGCGCGAGTGTGGTGTTCGCCGCAATCGTGCTCGTATTGCTGGTGGCGTCCGCAGTGGGTGCAGCAATCCAGGCGCGCCGAGTCGCCCGTGCGCGTGCCGTCGCCGTCGCGCGAGAGGGTCAGGCCGAGGAGCTGATCGGGTTCATGCTCGGCGATCTTCGCGACAAGCTCACGACACTCGGGCGTGTCGACGTGCTCGATGCAGTCGGAGACCGCGCGCTCGCGTACTTCGCCGCGGTGCCTGCGTCCCAACTGAGCAGCGAGGAGCTCCATCGTCGCGCCGAGGCGTTGCAGCAGCTCGGCGAAGTTCGCATGTCACAGGGGAAGCTGGCACCGGCTGCAGAGCTGATGCGTCAATCCATTCAGATCGCTGCGGGGCTCGCAGCCAAGGACTCTCTGAATGGGCGGTGGCAGATCGGACTGGCGCACGCGCAGTTCTGGGCGGGCAACGTGGACTGGGAGCTCGGAAACGTGGACTCCGCGCTCATGCATTTCCTTCCGTTCGTGACCATCAGCAGACGGCTCATCGCGCACTATCCCGACAGCCTGGGCTACCGCGAGGAGCTCGCATACGCGCTCAACAACATCGGCTTCGCGAAGCAGGCCAAGGGCGATGTCGCGGGCGCAGTCGAGTGGTATCGGGCGAGCCGCGGCATCAATCAGGAGCTGGTGAATCTGCGTCCCGACAGTCTGGAGTGGCAGGTGAGTCTGGCCGCCGAGTACAACGCGGAGGCGGTTGCCCAACGGAAGCTCGGCGATCTCACTGGAGCGTTGGCGAGCCACGACAGAGAGCTGGCGATCAAGGAGGCGCTGCTGGCGCACGACACGACCAACCGCGAACGCCAGCACTACGTCGCCATTGCGCACGCGTACCGGGGCGAGCTCCGCGTGCTGATGGGGGACATCGGCGGAGCGGCTGCGGACGCGCAGTCCGCGCATGACATCTATGCGTCGCTCGTCTCACACGACACGAGCGACGCCGTGATGCAGTGGAGTCTGGCGAAGAGCGATCGCCAGATCGCGCAGGTGCTGCTCGAGCGTGGGAATGGCGCCGGCGCGCTTGCGCAGTTGCACGACGGTGAGGCCCTGATCACGCGTTGGCTTGCCAGGAACCCCAACGATCCATACATGGCTGGCGAGGCGATGCTCGGCGGGATCGCGGAGTCTCGTGCATTGCTGGCGCTCGGACGTGTGGAGGACGCGCTCCGATCCGCGCGACGGGCGAGTACGGCGAGCGATGCCACTTTGAAGGCCAAACCGAACGACATAGAAGCTCACCGCGCGGCGGGAGATGCCTATCTGGCGCTCGGTGTCGCGCGATCTCGAACGCGCGACGCGCCGGGCGCAGTTGACGCCTGGTCGCACGCCGTCGCGCGCGTGGATTCACTGGCGCGTGTGGATCCGGAGACGGAGATCCTCGCGGTGCAGGCGGCAGCGTTGCTCTATTTGGGAAAACAGAACGATGCGAAATCGGTCGTCGTGGAGCTGGATCGTCGTGGATATCGACGGCCGACGTTCGTGCGACTCGCTCGTGAGCGCGCGACAGTTGAGAGGAGGGACTGAGGAGGGATTCGATGAGGTGGGGCTTCGTGACCGCAGCTGCCGGCGATTCTGTTAACAGCGAGGCAGGATGCCATGGAAGCAGAGGGGGATGTCAAAGACGAGTGCAGCGGCAGGAGCCCGAAAGTAACGGTCTCTTTCACGCCTCCCAAAGACTTCCACTTTTCGTGCACGAAGGTCACCGGAGCCGCCCTTCACGTGGAAGTTGACAGAAGACGGTAGCGGCATGACGTTCATCGACGAGTACAAGACTCCGGACAAGGACTACAACTATTCGATTACCGTGAATGATGGGAATTGCGATTACACCACCGATGGCCGCTTTACGCCCCCACCAATGATCGTGAACCGCTGATCACCTCCCGTATGCCGAGTCGCGTTCATCAGGAACACGACGTTCCTCTCCACCCTCGACGGAGACCACACCATGCCCGACCAGACAGTGAAGGTCACGTTCACCGCGCCGAGCACGTTCACCTTCGATCCGCCCACCGCTACGATGACGGCCGCGGGAAAGGTCAACTTTCACCGGGATCCCGGATCCGCCGTGTGGACGTTCGTCAGCGTGAACGGATTGCCGTCCCCCGAATACACGTCATCGCTGACCGGAAACGGGAGTGGCGTAACCGTGAACGACGCGCACACGAGCAACGGTGGCAGCTCGTACACAGTGACGGTGAATGACGCGACGGGCAATCACACGAGTCAACCCGGAAGCATCAAGGGAACGACTCCGCCGATGATCATGAATCGATAGTTGCCTCGGCCATGCGCTCATGGTCGAGCCGTGAAGATCGGTCTCTGGTGTTCACCTACGGAAGCAGGAGCAGCTTGCCGGTCGTCTTTCGACCATCCATATCACGATGAGCCTGTTCCGCATCTGCTAACGAATAGGAGCGTTCGATCCGCAGCTTGAGTCGGCCGGTGGATACGAGCGCAAATACTGCCGTTGCTCTCTCTACGAGGTCGGAACGAGTCGCGGTGTAGTGCTTCAAGATGGGACGGGTAACATAGAACGAACCGCTTGCGAGCATCTCAAGATCGAAGGGCGGCACCTTTCCACCCGCCGTGCCATAGAGAACAACGGTCCCCCGTTCCTCCAGACATGTGAGCGATTTCGCAAAGGTGGTCCTTCCCACGGAATCGTATACGGCCTTCATCCGCCGGCCAGCAGCGTTGATGCGTTCCGCAAAATCCACCTCCGTGTACTGAAGCACTTCGTCCGCGCCTGCTTCACGTGAGAGCGAAGCCTTTTCCGGTGTAGACACCGTAGCCGTGACACGCGCTCCGAGTGATTTCGCCATCTGTGTCAACAACAAGCCCACGCCACCAGCGCCCGCGTGAATCAGAATCTCATCGCCTTTCCGGATGGGGTACGCAGAGTGGGACAAATAGTGCGCAGTCATCCCCTGCAGCATCACCGCTGCTGCCTGCTCGAAGCTGAGGTCCGCAGGAATGGGTACGACACGGTCGGCAGGAGCCAATGCAAACTCCGCGTACGTTCCGAGGATGCTGCACCATGCGACGCGATCTCCTTCCTTGATGGCTCTCACTCCTTCGCCAACAGCTGCGATCGTACCGGAGGCCTCCTGCCCAGGAATGAATGGGAGCGGTGTGGCATAGCGGCCTTCCCGAACATAGAGGTCGATGAAGTTCACGCCGCTGGCCGCTACCCGAATCAACACTAGGCCAGGACCTGGAGCGGGCGTGGGAACTTCACGAACGCTCATCACTTCAGGGCCGCCAGTCTGGGTAACCTGAATCGCTTTCATCTGAGAAGACGGTCCTGTTGAGATAACTCCGCAGAGGAAACGATTCGGTCGACTCTGCTGCGACACGGGCTCGAGGAAGCACGCGCGTCACGGGGAGCTGGCCTGGGCCCCGGCCACTCGTCTCGATCGCGCGCTCCTCGGAGATCCTAAATGCCGCTCGTGCCGTCCGTGTTCCTCGTGCTCTAGCTGGTCGCGCACATCGAGGCTGCCGATCGCGCTGGACCGGTCGTGCAGGCTAGAGTCGTACGAGGCGCTTCAGCTCGGCATATCGGTGATGCGACTGGAGTGGCTCGATGGCCGGCCAGCGGAGGAACCAGGGGCCGAACGCGTCGACTTCCGTAACCGAGCGGAACGCAAGGTCCATCGCTTCATCGATGCGGCCGAGCGCGAGGGCGGAGAAGGAGAGCCACGTGTACTGGACATAGCTCGTGAGTGCGCGCGATTCGAGCTCGCGGTGCACTGCCTCGGCCCTCGCGCGGTCGCCGAGCCGCGCATAGATGTGCGTCATCATCGCGAGCACCCACGGATGCCGGCCGGACATCTGCAGTGCGGGCAACGCGGCGGCGAGCGCGCCGGCGAGATCTCCGCCCCACGTCTTTGCCATCGCGACCGCATGCTGTGTCGCGAACGCGCCAGGATCGAGCGACGCACCGCGGATTGCCGTGTGAAGCGACTCCTCGTGACGTCCCATCAACGTGAGCGCAATGCTGGCGTGAGCGGTGCAGATGCTGCTGAGCGGATCGTCGCGCTGCGCGCGCTCGAGCTCCGCCAGTCCACGCTGATCTTCGCCGCGCATCACCACCAGACACCAGGCTGCGTACA
>JAQBQC010000019.1 GCA_028287205.1 Gemmatimonadota bacterium | reverse complement strand
TCGTCGCGCGAGAACACCGCGATCTTCGTGCGGCTGCCGACCTCGCGCGCGGACGCGCGAATCTCGACGATGCCCTGCTGGATCTCGGGGACCTCGAGCTTGAACAGCGCCTTCACGAAGAGCCCATCGGCGCGGCTCAAGATGAGCCGCGGACCCTTGGGCGTTTCCTCGATGCGCTTCAACACCGCGCGAATGGGCTCGCCCTGGTGATAGTGCTCGCGGTGATTCTGCTCGCGGTACGGAATGATCGCTTCCGCCTCGCGGAACTTGTTGAGCATGACGACCAGCTTGCCGCGCTCGATCTGCTGCACTTCGCCCGAGAGCAGATCGCCGACGCGCGTCGCGAACTCGTCGCGAATGCGCGTGCGCTCGCGCTCGCGAACGCGCTGGATGATCCGCTGCTTGGCTGCCTGCGCGGCCGTGCGCCCGAACTCGGCGAAGTCCACCGGCTCTTCGAGCATGTCGCCGACTTCGAAGCCTTCGTCGTAGATCTGCGCATCTTCCACGGAGATCTCGCGACTCGCGTCCGTCACCTCGGCGACGACGCTGCGGAGCCTCGTGATCTTGATCGCACCGCGCCCCTCGTCGATCTCGACTTCGGCCTGCACGGTCGGGCCGTACCGCTTGGCGAGGGCGGCGAGAATGCCGTCCTGCAGCAGCAGATGCAGCTCGGTACGATCGAGCTGCTTCGTATTCGTGATCTCCTTGATCGCGCTCAGAATGTCTACGGAGCTGACCATCTCGAACTCCCTTCGCTTACCATGTGAACGCCAGCCGTGCGTCCTTGACGTCGGCCAACGCGATACGCTGCTCGATTCCCTGTGCGGTGCGGACTACGATGCTCTCCGCTCCGTCCGATCCTTCCACGCCGAGGATCTCGACTTCGGCGCGTCCCTGGAGCATCGGGCTGAGCACGCTTGCCCGTTGTCCAACGAATCGCCGCCAGTCGGCCACTCGATGAAGCGGCCGCTCGATCCCGGGCGATGACACTTCCAGCACGTACTCCGGACCCACTTTCTTTTCCGTCTCGAGCCGTGTTTCCACCGCGCGAGAAACGATCGTGCAATCGCTCACGGTGACCGCGGCGCCATCACGTCTGTCGATGCGGAGCTGCAGCGTGGGTCGCGCACGACTGCCTGCAGCACGCAATTCGACCAAATCGTAGCCCAAACGGTCAAGCTCTTCTGTAACAACGAGTTCCAGCGCTTCGTTCACGTCAATTCGCAAGCGACAAAAAATAAAAAATGTGGGGCAACCTCCCCCACATCCGGCCCTGCCGCGAAAGCGGCTGAGCAACCGATATGCAATCTAGATAAGAAGTTAGGGAGAGTCAACCCGAGACAGATCGGCGCGCGCCACGATCACGGCCACCTGTCGCCCCGCATCGCCAGCGCGATGTGAGAAGAAACGCGCGTTGTCGCATCGCGTGCACCACGGGCTCGTCGTGATCGAGGACACGCCGCCGCTCCGTGCATGTTCGGCGATGAGCGAGCGCAGATCGATGTTCCGCGGGCCACTTGCCGCAACCCCTGTGAGAGCCGTCGCAACATCGGCGCTCACCTCGTAGCACTTGCCGCAAATCGCCGGACCCAGGTGTATGCGAAGGTCGGTGGCTACGAGGCCCTGGCGACTGAAGGCGGCGAGCGCGCGCTCGACGATGCGCGCCGCCGTACCGCGCCATCCCGAGTGCAGGAGCGCGACGGCGCCTTCGGGATGCGCAATGAACACCGGCACGCAGTCCGCGATCGTCACCGCCATCGCGGTTCCTCGTCGCGGCGCGAAGTGCCCATCGGCCTCCGTCGCGCGGAGCCATCCCTCCCAGACGCCGTCGTGCTCCACCACGCGCGTGCCGTGCACCTGCGTGGCCGTCGCGAAGCGCGCGCCGGATGCAGGCATGGCGGACTGCAGCGACGCGCGCAGGTCGTCCCAGCGGCCCATGACCTCGCGCACCGGTTCATCTGAATGCGTACCGAAGCTCCCGGCATGGCGCGTGGTCGTGAACGCCGTGACACCGAAGGACTCGAAATCCGGAATGCTCTCGCGGGCTGGTGTCGCGGGCGCGGAACTGGTGTCGGGCGTCAGCCGCGCCGGTCCTCGACACGCGTGATCCGCGCGCCCAGCGCGCGCAGCCGCTCGTCGATGCGCTCGTAGCCGCGCTCGATCTGACCGACGTTGTTGATCGTGCTCGTGCCCGTGGCGCACAGCGCGGCCAGCAGCATCGCCATCCCGGCGCGGATGTCCGGCGAATCGAGCGTGCCTCCGTGCAGCGGCGAGGGCCCGGCCACGAGCGCGCGATGCGGGTCGCACAGCACGATGCGCGCACCCATGCCGATCAACTTGTCGACGAAGAACAGGCGCGACTCGAACATCTTCTCGTGCATGAGAATGAGCCCCTCGCACTGCGTCGCCGTCACGATCGCGATCGACATGAGATCAGCGGGGAACGCGGGCCACGGCTGATCCTCGAGCTTGGGCACGTGACCGCCAAGATCCGTGCGGATCTCGCGGCTCTGCTTCGCGGAGACGAGGAGATCATCGCCGATGACCGTGCACTCGATGCCGAGCCGCTCGAAGCCCATGAGTGTGGAACGCAGATGCTCGACGCCGGCGGCGACGATGCGGAGCTCCGAGCGCGTGACGGCCGCGAGCCCGATGAAGGAGCCGACCTCGATGTGATCGGGGCCGATGCGGTGCGTGGCGCCGTGCAGCGACTTCGTGCCGTGAATGGTGATGGTATTCGTGCCGATCCCTTCGATCGACGCGCCCATCGCGTTCAGAAAGTGCGCGAGGTCCTGCACGTGCGGCTCGCTCGCGGCGTTGCGCAGCGTCGTCGTTCCGCTCGCGAGACTCGCCGCCATGAGCGCGTTCTCCGTGCCGGTCACGCTCGGCTCATCCAGAAAAACGTCCGCGCCGCGCAGGCCGCTGGTGCTCAGCACGTACGCCTCGCCGATCTCCACGCGAGCGCCGAGCTGCTCGAGCGCCAGAAAATGCGTGTCGACGCGGCGGCGCCCACTGACATCGCCGCCCGGAGGCGGACGCGTGACGCCGCCGCAGCGCGCGAGGAGTGGCCCGGCGAGCAGGATCGATGCACGGATCTTTGCGCACAGCACCGGATCGAGCGCGCTCGGCTGCACGACCTTCGCCTCGATGACGAGCGTATTGCGCGCCGTCCACTCGGCGGACACGCCGAGTGACAGCATGAGCTCGACCAGCGTTTCGCAGTCGCGAATGCGCGGGACGTTTTCGAGGGTGACTTGCTGATCGGTGAGGAGCGTTGCGGCGATGATCGGCAGCGCGGCGTTCTTGTTGCCCGACGGGTGAATCGAGCCGGCGAGCGTGCTTCCACCTTCGACGATGTAGCGGAGCGGGGCGGCCAAGGGGTATCGGAATGAGGGCAGGCGGCGCGGGAGTGGGAGGCGTGCACTCGCGCATGTACGCAGGTGCGGAAGAATGCCCCGGGCCGCGGCTTCAAGTCAAGGAATCCGCTTGACAAGCCGCTCGTGCTCTTACTATTGAGCATGTTGGCACCACCATTGCACATCGCTCCCCGCACGAGCCGCGAGCGCATC
>JAQBQC010000011.1 GCA_028287205.1 Gemmatimonadota bacterium | reverse complement strand
TCAGCGATGCCATCCGCGAAGTATGCGTCCCCCGCGGCTCCGCGATTCTCGAATGGGAGCACCGCGAGACGAATCTCCGTCGTTGCGGGCGAGCGAAAATGGCGGATCGTCATGCCGCCGGCGATGGCGAGCGCGATCGCGACGGCGCCGAACATGACCATGCGTTGCTTACCGGCGATTGCCGTCGAGCGGACGCCCGCTTGGGTCACGCCTTCGCGCGAGCCGGTTCGAATCGCATCGAGGGCCTGATCCAGCGATGTGGCGAACGCCTGTGCGGACTCGAAGCGGTCGTCGGGGTTCTTGGCGAGCGCCTTGGCGATCGTGCTATCGAGCGCCGGCGTCACACCCACTCGCGACTCGCTGAGCGGTCGAGGCTGTTCGGTGAGCGCGCGCGCCACGATCGCACTCGCGTTGGCGCCGGTGAAGGGCGGTTCACCGTCGAGCATCTCGTAGAGCACCGCTCCCATCGCGTAGAGGTCAGCGCGCCCATCTACGTCGCGTTCACCCATCGCCTGTTCGGGCGCCATGTAGGCCGGTGTGCCCAGCGCGAGTCCCACCTCGGTGACGCGAGTCTTCGCGCCGGTCGTGTCGCCGGCATCGCCAGCCAATGCCCGCGCGATGCCGAAGTCGGCGACCAGTACGGAGCCGTCCTCGGTCAGCAGCAAGTTCTCCGGCTTGATGTCGCGATGGATCACGCCGTGCTGATGCGCGTAGGCGAGAGCTTGCACCGATTCCCGCGCGATCCAAAGCGCCTCCGCCACCGGAAGTCGCGTGACGCGAGACAGCCGATCGCGGAGCGATTCGCCTTCCACGAATGGCATCGCGTACCAGAGCTGCCCCCCAGCGTCGCCGGAGTCATGCACCGAGAGGATATGCGGATGCTGCAAGCGCGCGGCGAGCCGAATCTCCCGCATGAACCGTTCGGGTGCGCCCGGGAGCGCCACGTCCGAGCGAATCACCTTCAGCGCTACCCTTCGGTCGTGCTTCGAATCGTGCGCGAGGTACACCACGGCCATTCCGCCGCGACCGAGCTCGCGCTCAATCGTGTAGCTCGAACCGAGTGCGCTTTGAAGGTGGCTGTGCTGGTCGATCAGAGAAGGGCTCGGGAGAAGGCCCGCGAGTTTACGACCATCGTCCAGGGCGCCCTAGTGACTGATTCCGCCGTGGTCACGGCGTATCTCACGGCCGCACGTCGAACGATCATCTCCCACCGGAGCACGCCCGTGATGACTGCACGGGACAACTAGTACTACTCGCAACAGAGCGCGTCAACCGACCCGTCGCGCGCACCGCAACGGAGGCGAGAGCCGGAAATAGCGATCGCGTCTGCTCCTGTTGGAGCTCCGCGTGGTACTCCACAGCTACCCCACATCGCCCGACTCAAATGCGGGGTGTTTTTTTCTCATCCCATCTGATCCGGCCGCCGAACGACAACACCCTACGGCATCTTCGTTCCTTCGGTGCGCAGGCGAAGCACCGAATCCGGACCCTTCGTCTCGTAGTGCGCAATCGTGGTTCCGACGAGCTTGCCGTTCTGAAGCCTCATCGACCCTTCCGTCTTCACCTTCATACCCTTGCGGCGCTGACTTGGGTACACGCCGGTCCTCACGATCACACTGTCACCCTCGACCGTGACGTGTCCCGGCACCTTCACGCCAGAGGGGAAAACGATGGTCCATCCCGTCGTGTCGGCCGTCGCCGTGAGCACGTAGGTGGTGGGAGATGTGTCTTTCCCTGTCTCGGGCACTCCGCGCACTTTCCATTTGCCGGCGAAATCGGCGAGCGAAAGCGCAGGGGCGGGAGCTGGCGCGGGGGCGGGCGCAGGCATCGCCGCCGCGGCGGCGGCGCTGTCCTTTGCGGCTTGATCGTTCTTCGTGCAACCAGCGAGCAGCAGGCCGGTCGAACAGGCGATTGCGATACGGGAGACGTGGTGCATACGAACCTCGATGAACTTCGGGACGTCCGGCTTTGATCGGGAATGCGTGCATGACACGATAGGGCGTGTGGGGGCGGTGTCAAGCAAGGTGCGCGCGAGAATGGCCTGGGGCGCAGCTCTATGCAAGTGAATAGTGTCCGCCTGCCACGAATCCGTTACGCGAATCAGGGCACCCGATGTGCATTGGCGTCAGGTTGCGAGTCGCCCTCCAAAGCGACGAGAAACCGATCGGTCTGAAATCGGTGCGCATGCGATGGCCCAGGATATTGTCCTTCAATGAGGTGCTCGATGCGTAGACTATTCGTGGGAGCGTGCACCATTTTCGTTGCGCTTGGCTGTTCGAGTCTCGGCGGTGGCGGCGCCTCGACAGATCCCGCTCCCGCCTCCCCTGCCGCTCCGGTGAATCCCTGGCCGGTGAAGACCAGCTACATCGTCGACCTGTGGCTTCATGGCCACGCGATGGTGCAAGACGACACGTCGAAGGTCCCGTTCTTTCGGCGCGGGTATCGTGATCTGATCGCGGCGGCCAAGCGCAGTCGCAGCGTCACGACGCAGCTCGATGCCAATGCGGAACAGCTCAGGCGAGGATTCGCGGCGAATCCCGCGCTGGTGTCCGGCCAGTTCCTGGCGCTCCAGGAGCGGACCTGGGAGGAGATGCAGGCCGACATCGCCGCATTCCTCGATGCGAATGGCGATCCGAATGCGGCCAGAGATTCGACAATGCGTCCGGCGATCGCGGCATTTGCGCAGAGCTATCGCAGCAGAGCAGATCGCGATTGGCTCCGCTTGTTCGCGAGCTCCCTCGCCGACGAGCACACGCGCTTCTACCAGCAGTATTGGAATGATCGGCAGCGGGAGCTTCAACCGGTGCTGGCCACAGTGGATTCGCAGTTCGCGAACCGGTATTACCCGCCGTTGCGAGGGTTTCTGAACAACTCGCAGCTGGACAAGGGCGAGATCCTGCTGTCTCTTCCGCTCGACGGCGAAGGACGTACGATCACCTCGGGTCAACACACCGTCGCCGTCGTCTTCCCCGCGAAAACGGATTCCGCCGTGGAGGCGGTCTACACTTTCATTCACGAGGTGGCGGCCCTCGCGTCCGGACAGGCCGTGTCCGACAACACGACGCCGGCCGAGAAGCAGTCGGGAATGGCATCCCAGTATGAAAGCTCGGCGGCCGTGCGCGCCGGAGCGCTGCTCCTGCGCCGCACGATTCCCGATCTGGTCCCGGGCTACGAACGCTACTATATCAAGGCGGCGCGCGGACGCGGCACCGCATCCAATTTGGACGACGAGTTCGCGCGCACCTTTCCGCTCTCGAAGGTCATGCTCGACGCGATCGGCAAGCATGTCGATCGTCTTCTCTCGACTATCTGAGCACGAATTGAAAGATGTCCTCAGGATGATGATTGCAGCATGTGCGATCTCGTTCATCAGCGGGTGCAAGTCGTACGACTCGATCGTGTTTTCGGATGATCCCTGGGAGACGGTTCGGGTGCTGGATGCGTCCTCCGGCCGTCCGATCGCGAATCTCGACATCAGGATTCATCCCGCGAACACGGTCGCCTGCGAGAGGACCCCGTGTTCTCCGGACAGCACGAACTGGCGGGCGCGCTCCGATACCTCCGGGCGCACGGCCATACCGCGGCGAGCGATCGCGGTGAGCGTGATCGCGGAGACCGACGCGTATGCGCCCGATCTTCTCGACAATGCGACGAAGCGCGAGGGCGGTGGGTGGGATCTGGAGCTCACGGCGAAGGAGCCGAGCGGCAACGACCCGCATCCGCTCAAGCTCTTCGACGGGGAGTCGAAGAAGCCGTTCGTCAGCACGCCGGTGACTCTCGAATTCACCGATCCCCATGGCGTATCGCACACGGTGGCTCTCGTCACGAACGCGCTTGGCTACGTCTTCGTGTCCAATCAGATCGCGGCGATCGGCAAGCACAGTCGGATCAGGGTGCCATACTACCATCTCCAATTCGTCGACTTCGCGGACACGCACCACAATCTCTATTTCCCGCGGAGCAAGTATTACTGAGATAGCTCGTCGATGTATCAGCGACGCGTAGGAATATGCTCTGAGCTCATGCTCCGCTTGAGGTCGCTATCTCGAGCGGGGTATTTCTTTATGCAAATTGACGGAGTAGTATGTCGTCACGCCCTCCGGCGTGCTCGAGTGTGCGGTGCGTTGTGATCGGACCGCGCGATGAAGAGACCAGGTCACCTGAGCGTCAAGGTGTCTCAGCGACTTCTTTCCGATCGACCGGCTGCCGCGCGATTGTCCTTCGCCCGAAGCGCGGCTCGCGATATCTGGAATCCGCCGGCGACGCAGGTCCCTGCGCTGGACGCCTTGCGAACGCTGGCGATCTTGATGGTGATCGCCGGTCACTTCCCCGAGGTCGGTAAGGCGCAATTCCCCGAATACTCGCATCTCCTCGACGGGCCCATTTTCGCATTCGGATGGACGGGCGTCGATCTGTTTTTCGTGCTGAGCGGCTTGCTGATTGGGCGACAACTCTGGAAGGAACAGCTGCGCACCGGCACGATCAACGTCGGACGATTTATCCTGCGTCGTGGATTTCGCATTTGGCCGCTGTACTTCTTCATCGCACTGCTCGCACCCGCACTCGATGACAAGTGGTCGTACAAGTGGGGAGATTGGGTGTTTCTCTCCAACTACTTCTCGGGCCGCGTCGAAGGCGGCTGGTCTCTCTCGACCGAGGAGCAGTTCTATATCCTGGCGCCGCTTGCGATTCTCGTGTGCGCGCGGTTCTTCCGCAGGCGCGATTGGTTCATCGCGATGGCAGCGTCATTGATTGCGGTGTCGGGCGTGCGATGGTGGACCGCTCATACCCTTCTCGGCGCTGGATACACGGTAGCGAAGGTCAAGACTGCGATGTACTCCCCCTTCCACCTGCACAATGAAGGGCTGACCATCGGATTGCTCATCGCTCTCGTGTCGGTGATTGCGCCCCACTGGCTCGATGGTTCTCCCGGTCGACAGTTGCGGGTCTGTACACTGGCTGTCGGTGCGTCCGTCGTCGCGATCCTGCTTCGCACAGGCGACGCGATTGTCTTTCCCTTCCTCTCGTTGTCGATGATTTACGGAAGCATCGTGGTCGTGCTTCTCGCGATCGGCTCCGAGAAGCTCCGGCCGTTGAAGGCGCGGCCGTTCTTCGCAGTGTCGAGGCTCTCCTACGGTATGTACCTCAACCACTTCGCAGTGCTTCGGTGGATTGCGCCATCCGTAGCACGAGCGGCGAAAGCACTCGGTGGGCAGAGTCTCATCACACTTACCACGTCATTGGGTGTCGTGATCGCGCTTTCAGCCTCTTTCGCAGTGGTGACCTTCATACTGATCGAGCACCCGTTTCTGGCTCTTCGAGAACGAGTGCAGCACGCGACTCGGACTTACACCCGGGCTTCGTCGAGCAGCACTCCGGCCGTTGCACCAACAGGTGCGTATGCGTTCAACGGCCTGCTCGCGGGCGAGCACGCACGTGAGATAGAGACTCTGCGGGCGGACTGACCCGCTGATCGCGCGTCAGTCGCAGGCACGCGCTTCTCTGGACAATCGGGCGAATGTGATCGAGTGACGGTGGCGTCGTGTCTCGGCGATTCCTCCATCGTTGCTCGCCCGCGAGAGGTCGCGTATTCGCGGTATGCGTGACATCTACCGGAAGACGCAGCATATTCGGAACACTTCTCCGCAGCTCGTCCGTGAGAAAGCTGATCCGAATCCCGTGACACGCATCCCGTGACCGATCTCCGTCAGCGGCTCGAATCGGATCTGTCCGCGCGCTATCGCATTGAAGGCGAGCTCGCTGAAGGGGGCATGGCGATCGTCTTTCGCGCGACCGACGTGAAGCACGATCGCAGCGTGGCGGTGAAGGTGCTGCGACCCGAGCTGTCGGCGATGGTCGGAGCAGATCGATTCCTCCGGGAGATTCGTGTCACCGCGCAGCTCCAGCATCCGCACATCCTGCCGCTCTACGATTCGGGCGCCGCCGGGGATCTGCTCTACTATGTGATGCCGCTCATCAACGGCGAGTCGCTGCGGGAGCGGCTCACACGCGAGCGACAGCTGCCGGTGGCCGAAGCGATCTCGCTGATCGGAGCGATCGCGAGCGCGCTCGACTATGCTCATCGCCAGGGCATTCTGCACCGCGACATCAAACCTGAGAACATCCTGCTGCACGATCGGCAGCCGCTGCTCGCGGATTTCGGGATCGCGCTTGCGGTGAGCGCGGCCGGCGGAGATCGACTCACGGTCACCGGGCTCTCGGTTGGCACACCGAGCTACATGAGTCCCGAGCAGATCGCGGGCGACCAGGCGCTCGATGCGCGTACCGACATCTACGCACTCGGATGCGTGGCGTACG
>JAQBQC010000561.1 GCA_028287205.1 Gemmatimonadota bacterium | reverse complement strand
GTTCGACGACGTCATGGAGCGAGTCGTGGCTCCCACGGACGTGACCTTCGAAGCCGATACCGTCGGAGGGATCTCAGGCTGGTGGGCGAAACCGGCGCGGCCGCAAAAGGGTGCGGCGATCCTTCATGTGCATGGCGGCTGGTTCAACTTCGGAACCGCCCGTGCGTACCGGAATTTCGTCGGGCACATCGCATCGCGCGCTGGAGCTGATGCTTTCATTCCAGATTATCGGCTTGCTCCCGAGCATCGCTTTCCTGCCGCGATTACGGACGTCGAGGCATGCTATCGCGGACTTGTTGACAAGGGGATCAACAAGATCGCAGTGACCGGCGACTCGGCCGGAGGCAATCTCGCCCTTGTTCTTCTATCCACCGCTCAAGCCTACAAGGGTGGCACAGCTCCCGTCGGCGCAGTTGCAATCTCACCGGTGACCGACCTCGCACTTACAGGCGAGAGCTATCAGACTCGAGCGGAAGCGGATCCGTACTTCACGAAGTCGCAGGCCGCCGGGCTGGTCGCCTCATATCTGGGTGCGACCGATCCGAAGAATCCTCTGGCGTCGCCTCTGTACGGTGATTTGAGCGACCTGCCTCACATCCGCGTCCACGTTGGAGACGACGAAGTGTTGCTCGACGACTCACGCCGCTACGTGGAGCGCGCCGTCGCGGCGGGCGTCGACGCCGAGCTGGACGTGTGGATGGGAATGCCGCACGGATTCGTCACCGATGTTGGCGGGTTCAACGCTGCTCAGCAGTCACTCGACGCAATCGGAGCCTTTCTGACCGAGCGGTTGTCATAACTCGTGTCGTCGCTCAATAACGCGCCTCGGCGCCGCTCATACAACGGAGAAGACATGTCACCCACGACAACAGCTGCAGCATCTCAAACGCCGAGCGTTCGCACGTCGTCAGCGCTACCTGACTACGCGCCGATCCCGAAGTCGGCGCTCGGTCCCGCTCTCAACGAGCAGGGGTACTACGTCGGCCGCGTCGAGCGAAACCTTTACTGGATCACGGACGGTGTCTACCAGTCGGCATTCGTCACGACGCGCGATGGCGTCGTACTGCTCGACGCGCCGCCAACGATCGGTCGCAACATCCAGCGCGCGGTGGACCAGATTGCCGCCGAAAACGGCGTGAGCAACAAGGTCACGCACCTCGTGTACTCGCATCACCACGCAGACCACGCCGGCGCGTCGTCGCTCTTCGACAAGAGCGTCACACGCATCGGCCACGAGGAGACGCGGCGGCTCCTTCTGCGCGACAACGACTCGGCACGGCCCGCGCCTGAGGAAACGTTCCAGGACCGTCGCACGCTCCAGATCGGCGGAGAGCGCATCGAGCTGGCGTGGCTTGGGAGCAATCATTCTCCGGACAACATCTACATTCACCTGCCGGACCACGACGCGCTGATGTTGATCGACATCGTCAACGTCGGATGGGCGCCATTCGCCGTTGCGAATCTGAGTGACGACGTGCCCGGCTACATCGAGGCCCCGGCCAAGGCGCTGACCTATCCGTGGAAGCATTTCATCGGTGGTCATCTCGGGAAGCTTGGCACTCGCGATGATGTCACGCTCCACCAGCAATACATGGCCGATATCGTCACGAGCGTGAAGACCGCAATCAGCACCGTCGATCCGACGCGCTACTTCCAGAAGTACGGCGAGAACGCGTGGGCTGCGGTGAAGGGATATCTCGACGAGGTGACCGATACGGCCGCCGCGCCGGTCGTCGCAAAGTACACGGGCGTGTTGGCGGCGGCCGATGTTTACACGGCGAACACGACGTTCTGGGTCATGGAGTCCATTCGCCTCGACCTCGGCTTCGGCTCGCAGGTTCATCCATAACCCGACTTAGAGAACGCTCATGACTGCAGAGACACGACGCGATCCGCGCGCCGATCATCTCATCACTCCGGACAACGCCGCGCTCCTCGTGATCGACTACCAGCCGTCGCAGGTGGGGGCGGTGCGGTCGATGGACCACCAGCTCTTGCTGAAGAACGTGATGTCGACGGTGAAGACCGCGAAGGCGTTCGGGCTCCCGATCGTTCACTCGACGGTCAACGTCACGTCCGGCGGCCAGAAGCCCACCGTTCCAGAGCTCGCCGAGCTCCTCGACGGAAACGCGCCGATCGATCGGACGAGCATCAACTCATGGGAAGACGCCGACTTCGTTGCGGCGGTGCGAAACACCGGGCGACGGAAGCTCATCTTCTGCGCCCTGTGGACGGAGGTCTGCATGGCGTTTCCAGCGCTCGATGTTCTTCGCGAGGGCTTCGAGGTCTATCCCGTCGTCGATGCGATCGGTGGCACGTCCGTCGAAGCGCATCGCGCCGGACTGGAACGTGTCACTCTTGCCGGAGGACAACCCGTGAGCTGGGTGTCGCTGGCGTGCGAGCTTCAACGCGACTGGGCGCGTCTCGAGACCGTCCCACAAGTGATCCAAATCGTACTCACCGAGCGCCTACTTCAAGAATGAAACAGCATGTGATGAAAGGGAGAACGAGATGTCCGGCAAGTTGAACGTGCTCGTGACCGGCGCGACAGGGAAGCAGGGCGGCCATCTGGTGCGCGAGCTGCTCGCCCGCGGGCACTCGATTCGCGCGCTGACGAGGAATCCGGAGTCGGCTGGCGCCGCAGCCCTCGCGGCGCGTGGGGTCACGATCGTTGCAGGGGACTTCGAAGATCAGGGAAGTCTCGAGCGCGCCGCACGTGGCGTCGATACCGTCTTCGCCATGTCCACGCCCTTCGAGGGCGGTGAAAAAACAGAAACACGCGAGGGCATCAACATCGTTCGCGCGGCGGCGGCCGTGGGGGTCTCGCATCTCGTCTACTCGTCGGTGGCCGGCGCCGACCGATCGACAGGCATTCCGCATTTCGACAGCAAGTTCGAGGTCGAGAAAGAGATACGGCGGTCGGGCGTGCCATTCACGATCGTCGCGCCCGTCTTTTTCATGGAGAACTTTCTGGCCGACTGGGCGGCCGCCGGCCTCGCGCAGGGGTCGATCTCGATCGCAGTGCCGGCGACGCGTCGGCTGCGACAGATCGCGGTCGCGGACATCGCGCAGTTCGCCGCGCTCATCATCGAACGCCGCGAGAGTTTTCTCGGAAAACGAATCGAGATCGCGTCGGATGAGCTGACGCTCGCGACGGCGGCTGCGGCAATCAGTAAAGCATCGGGCCGGCGCATCGAGTACACGGCCCTTCCGATCGATGCAGTACGTCAGCACAACGAGGATCTCGCGCGCATGTACGAGTGGTTCGACCGTGTTGGATACGACGCGGACATCGTCGGCCTTCGATCACTCTATCCCGAAGTCGACTGGCACCGCTTCAGCATCTGGGCTCGCGAGCAGGATTGGTCAGCCCTCGCCGTCCCGGCGACACCTGATTGATCCTGCGCTGCGCTGCTCAGCGTGAGGCAAGGTCTCCGGCCAAGCTGGAAGTCCCCGGTTCAAGTGCGGTCGGGGCAGGCGGCATTCATCTGCTTGTGCGTCCGTGTGTCGAGGTCGGCTTGTTCCGCGAACGACGATGTCCCTGATCTTTGGCGCGACCGTCGAGCCAGGCACGCGTTTGATCGAGCACCTCGTCGGACAGCGCACTGTCGTCGCTTGCGCGCGCCAGAATCATCGCCCCGACCATCGCCGCCCACGTGCCGATCGCCGTTCGGCGCTTTTGCGCGCTGTTTCCGCC
>JAQBQC010000521.1 GCA_028287205.1 Gemmatimonadota bacterium | reverse complement strand
AGGCGGCAGGTGTCGAGCAGCTGCTCTCCGGAATCGCGCGCAGCACGCCGACCGATGCGGAGCGGCTCGTGAGCGGCGGCGCGCTCTTCACGTCCCTCTATGAGTCCTTTCGCGACTCCTCGGCGATCGCGATGACTGAATGAGCGGGATCACATTTCCGTCGGCGTGCTTCAGCGTCGCAACGAGCATCCCTCCGGCTACGCGGGCTGGAGCTGGCCTTCCTCGACTGAGCCGTTCCCTACACGTGCCGCGGTGCGTAAGGTATGGTGTTTGCCCGAAGACGATGGCTCGCGTTCCCGATGCGAGCCCTTCAACTATCTCGAGGATCGATCAATGCATTCGATGACGAACATCTCGTCTTCCCGCTTCGCCAGGGCCGCAGTCGCAGCAGTTGCCGTTGCGCTCCTTGCCGCGTGCGGAAGCGACAGCAGCACGGGCACGCGCAACGCGAACGTCGCGGGCACCTACAATCTGAGCACAGTCAACAGCTCCGCGCTGCCGTACACGGTGCCGCATACTACTGATCCGGAGGTCGTCGAGCAGGCGTCGATCACGCTGAACACCGATTCTACCTACGCGGTGCTCGCCACCGGAACGGTAAACGGATCCTCGTCCACGATAGCCGCGGACGCCGGCCACTATACGGTGACAGGCTCGCAGGTGACGTTCACCAGCACGATCATCACGAGCGCGCAGTACACCGCGAGCGCGACGAGCTCAGGGCTCACCGCGACGATCCCCGGTGCGTTCGTGGGCTCGAGCGACATCTCGTTCACGCTGGTCTTCACGAAGGCCAGTTAGCGCAAAGCGAGACGATGCGCGCCGAGTCGCGGGCGCGCATCGCAAGTCACTCCTCCAGCCGAATCAGCTTGCTCACGCTCAATCCTTCCGCCTCGCCCTGGAAGTTGAGCACCACGCGATGCCGGAGCACCGAGTCCGCGATCGAGCGCACGTCGTCGAGATCGGGAACGCTCCTGCCATCCATCGCCGCCTTTGCCTTGGCGCCGAGCACGAGGTATTGCGATGCGCGCGGGCCGGCGCCCCAGCTCACGTACTTGCGCACATCCGCCGTCGCCTCGGGCGTGTCGGGCCGCGTGGACCGCGCGAGCTTCACCGCGTAGCGCACCACGGTGGGCGGCGCGGGGAGCCGCCGCACGAGATGCTGGAGCTTCGCGAGCTGCGCGGCCGAGAGCACGGGGGTGATGGAGAGGGAGTCGTCGCCGGTGGTCGTCGAGACGATGCGCTCCTCTTCCTCGAGCGTCGGATAGCCCACGTGCAGCTCGAACATGAAGCGATCGAGCTGCGCCTCGGGAAGCGGGTACGTTCCCTCCTGCTCGATCGGGTTCTGCGTGGCGAGCACGAAGAACGGCTCGGGGAGCGCGTGCGTCTGCCCCGATGCGGTGACCGCGTGCTCCTGCATCGCCTGCAGCAGCGCGGCCTGCGTCTTCGGAGGCGCGCGGTTGATCTCGTCGGCGAGCACCGCGTTGGCGAAGATGGGACCGCGCACGTACTTGAAGCTGCGCTTGCCCGTGGCGTGATCCTCCTCGAGCATCTCCGTACCCGTGATGTCGCTCGGCATCAGATCCGGTGTGAACTGCACGCGCGAGAACGTCAGGTCCAGCGCCTCGGCCACCGTGCGCACGAGCAGCGTCTTGGCGAGTCCGGGCACGCCCACGAGGAGCGCGTGTCCCCCGCTGAGCAGCGCTGCGACGATGTTGTCGACCACTTCGTGCTGGCCCACGATCCGGCGGCCGATCTGCGTGACGAGCTGCTTGTGCGCGCGCGCGAGATCGTCCAGAAGCGCGAGGTCGTCGTTTGTGGAAGTCGCGATGGTCATTGCGCTTGCGAACGGGTGGGAGCGGAGGTTCCTGAGCGAAACTAACGGCCGCGGCGCGGGAGGCGAAGGGGACGCCGGCGCCGAGCGGCGGCTGCTGCGGTTGCGCTCGGGCGGGCAGCGTGGCACCGTTTTGTCGGAGCGGCGCGTGCCGCGGCCGACTGCGCATCCTCTTCGTGTACCTGGAGACGTCTCATGTCATCACGTACGAGCTCGCGTCTTGCGCTGTCGTGCATGGCAGCAACGATACTCGCCGCATCGCTCCTCTCGTGCACCAGCGACCTGCTTGGCCCCGTCGCGCACACGTGGGCGCTGCAGTCGGTGAAGGACGTGCCGCTCCCCGACACGATTCCGAACTCCTCACCCGTCATCGTCGTCACATCCGGTACGGCGGTGACGAATACCAATGGCACATACTCGTTCTCGCTCACCGGTACGAGCGACGGCAACCCGGGCGTGGTCGCCACGGATCAGGGAAACTGGAACATTACCAGCTCGACGTTCCTCTTCCGCAGCAACACGAGCGGCGTCCTCGATTATATCGGGGGGCTGACGTCGGGCTCGATTCGCGTTGCGATGCCGGGGCAGATCGTCCACTCGTCAGACCAACGGGTGGACATGGTGTTTACAGTGGTTCAGTAAAGAGGCCACCGGATCGAGGAACGAGATCGGTACGTCCTGTGTAGGGAGTCATCTACGGACGAACGCTCACGCACTCATCACGACCCGCGAGGTAACAATGATGCCTTCCGCTCCGAGCTCGCCTCGCTCACGCTTCGCTCGATCGCTGCTCGCTCTCACCGCGAGCGCATCGGTAATGATGGCGTCTGCGTGCGGAAGTGACTCGCCGACGGGGCCCACGAATGTGCCGGGCACGTACATCCTGCGCACGATCGACGGATTGGCGCCACCGGTGTCCGTGCCGAATCCACGCGCTCACACGATCGTGGTCAACTCGATTACCGCGACGCTCAACTCCAACAACACGTACGCGGTGGCGGGAACGGGAACGGACGATGGCAGCGCGAGCACCGTGATCAACGACGAGGGAACGTTCACTCAGTCGGGATCGACGCTGCACTTCACATCGACGACGCTCGGCGGCGCGACCTACTCCGCGACGGCGAAGACGGACACGATGGTGGTGATGCTTCCGGGCGGCTTCGTGGATTCGGACAACGCGACGTTCGCGCTCGTGTTCGTGAAGCCGGCGAGTGGTTCGCCGCGCAAGGTGGGACCCGCGGCGATCAACTACGGAAGTACGAAGTCGACTCGCTCTTCCACGGGATGGTTGTTGGAGCGCAGCTTCGCGAGCGCGGTGTACCGGCCGTGAAAGCCGCGCGGATCCCACTGGTCGCGAAAGGATAGCGTTTCATTCGAGTCGACCACGCGGTTCTGCACAGACTGGGTGAACATCTTCCCCGTACTGGAGCGCCAGATCTCGCGGCCGACCGTGTCGAGCACGACGAACTCGTGAGTCTGACCGTTCGGGAAGTTCAGCTCGACGGCGTGCGGGGCCAGGTTCGTAACCTGCAGCGCGAACTTCACATCGCTGGCGGTCACGGCGACCTTCGCGGATGTTGCGAGGGACGTGTCGGCGGGGGAGTGAACTTCCGGCTGATGCGCGTTCGGCACGCTGGCGTGGGCGTCTCCGTCTCCGCGTCGCGCGTGCGGGCCACAGGCGAGCGCGATTGCGGCGATGCAGAGGATCCAGGTGATCGAGCGGCGCGCCATTTTGCCTGCTGAACGAAGAGCGTGGAGGAGGGCGAGGTCACGGAAGTGACGGCTGCCAAGTTATCGCCTTAGAGACGCAGGGTCAACTGTTTGCGTAACCGTAAGTGTTGAAGATTGAAGGACTTTCATGTGAGCCAGATCATCTTCGGGGGTCGTTCGGCGGCCTGTCACTTTTGCTTGCGAAAAATTTCACAAGCGGGTAAATTCACCTCGCGAAATGGCTGACGACAATCTCTCCTCGCGCGAGCGTGGCAAGGGTTCGGGGGGCGGGGGCGGCAACGGCCCGTCGCCTGCGTCGTTCGCGGGAGCCGGCGTCCAGTTCGTG
>JAQBQC010000516.1 GCA_028287205.1 Gemmatimonadota bacterium | reverse complement strand
AAGGGCGACAAGATCTACGTCGAGGGGCGCATCGAGTACCGGCAGTGGCAGGACAAGGAGAACCAGACGCGCTACACCACCGAGATCAACGTGCGTGAGCTGATCATGCTGAGTGGCAAGGCGGGCGGGTCGGACAGCTTCGAAAGCGATTCCTCGGGCGGCAGCAACTCGCGTCCCCGCGCGGCGGCAACAGATCGCGCTCGTGGAGCGGGCGCCGGCGCGGGCACGGGCGCGGCGGGCGGCGACTTCGAGGACTTCCGGGGGAATCTGGATACGGAAGACGACGATCTTCCGTTCTAGTGGCGCACGTCATACTCTCGCGCGTGTGTAGCGGCGGACGCGCCTGCGCTCTCCCCGAGGCTCCGGTTTAGCGGGGGGATGACGAGAGAGCTCACGGATCTTCCATACGCGCCAACCCTGGCGCGCCTGTCTCTGGCGCTCGCGATCGGTCTCTTCGTAGGGATCGAACGCGAGCGTCGGCGTAAGGAGGCCGGACTTCGCACCTTCGCCTTCGCCGCGCTCCTCGGCGCCGCTGGCGGCTTGCTCGGTGAGCCATACTCGCTGCTCGCTCTCGGCTTGCTGGGCGTGTTGATCGTACTTCTCAACATCGAAACGATTCGCACCGGCGAGGGCGCGGAGATCACGACTTCCGCGGCTCTGCTGGTCATCGGCTTCGCGGGCATCCTCGCGGGGCAGGGTCACACATTTACGCCGACTCTGCTCGGAGTCGCGACAGCCGCGTTGCTCGCCTGGAAGGAACCGCTCGCGGGCTTCAGCCATACCCTGAGCGAGTCGGAGCTCCGCTCGGCGGTGCTGCTCGCCATTCTGGCGTTCGTCGTGTATCCGGTGCTTCCGACTGGAACGATCGACCGGTGGAATCTCATCGATCCGCGAGCGGCGTGGGTTTCCGTGCTGCTGATCGCCGCGCTCGGATTCGTGAACTACATCCTGCTCAACCTGTACGGTGCGAAGGGGATCGAGTTCACAGGATTTCTTGGAGGACTGGTCAACAGCACGGTGACCGTTACCGAGCTGGCCACGCGCGTTCGAGAGGGAGATGGACAGCTTGCCGATGCGGCGTATCGCGGCATCGTGCTGGCCACCGCCGCCATGCTCGTGCGCAACGGAATCATACTCGGACTGCTCGCACCTGAGGCCCTCGCCAGCGCATCGGTTCCGCTCGCGCTCATGCTCGGCGGCGCGGTGGTTGCCGCGCTGTGGGATCGGCGACGGCGGGCATCTCCCCATGTGCAGGCCGAAGGTGCGGGGCCGCTTTCCGGGGGCACGCCGCCATCGATTCCGGTCATGACGTCGCCGTTCTCGCTCTCCTCGGCACTCAGATTCGGATTGATCTTCCTCGCGCTCCAGACCGCCGCTACGCTCGCCGAACGGTTTCTCGGTGAGGGCGGATTGTACGCGCTCAGCGCAGTGGGCGGCATGGTCTCGAGCGCGAGCACGGTAGCTTCGGCGGCGAATCTCGCCACAGCAGGCTCACTGAGCGCGCAGGTCGCAGGGCACAGTGCCATCATCGCCTCGGTTGCCAGCACGCTTGTGGACCTGCCGCTCGTTGCGCGCTTCGGGCGCGATCGGCGATTGACGCGCCGCGTCGCGCTGCTTTTCGGCTCGATTGCGCTGCTCGGCGCGGTTGGGATAGTAGTGGAGCTCTTCGCGCTCTAGCGAAACAGTATCGACCAACGCCGCGGAGCCAGAACCGGCTTCGCGGCTTTTTCGTGTCCGTACGCAAGGGTCTTGCGCCATATATATTGGGCTCATATATATTGGCCATGATCACTCTCGACTTGAAGAAGGGCAGCGCCGACTTCCTCATCCTCTCGCTCCTCCGGGACGAGCCCCGCCACGGCTACGAGCTGAGCAAGCTGATCGAGTCGCGCTCGGGCGGTGTCGTCCAGTTCCAGGTCTCCTCGCTCTATCCGCTGCTCTATCGCATGGAGGAGCGCGGATGGATCAAGGGGAAGTGGATCGAGAAGGCCGGGCAACGGCGCCGGCGCTACTATCACATTACGGCCGCGGGACGCGAGGCCGTGAAGGAGCAGCGCGAGAGCTGGCTCGAGTTCGTCCAGGCGATCGGACAGGTCGTGGGCACCGCGCATGCCTGACTGGAGGAGTGAGATCCGCGCGCGACTCACACCGCTGGGGCTGAGCGCCGAGCGCGAGTACGAGATCGCGGAGGAGCTGGCCCAGCACCTCGAGGATCGCTTCACCGAGCTTCGCTCGCGCGGCGCAGATGAGCCCGACGCGCTGCGACAGGTGAGCGACGAGCTGCGCCACGGGCGGCTGATCGATGCGCTCGCGCAGTCCGAGCGACCCGATCCAAATGGGCACACGCCGCCGCCCGGTGCACCCTCCGCCGGCTCGCTTCTCTCCGCACTCTGGCGCGACGTACGCTACGGCGCGCGATCACTTCGCAAGGCACCGGGCTTCACCACGATCGCGACGATCACGCTCGCGCTCGGAATCGGCGCGACCACCGCCATGTTCAGCGTGCTCGATGCGGTGTTGCTGCGTCCTCTCCCGTTCGTGCAACCCGACCAGCTCGTGCGAGTCTTCAACACGTACGGCACCACGCCCGGAAATCTGCAGTCGCTCTCGGCTGCAGACTTCCTTGCATTGCGTGCCGATACGCGCGCGTTCTCATCGATCGCTTCCTTCAGGTTGCCCAGCGATGGATTCTCGTACGTCGCTGCCGATCGCGCCGAGCGCGTGTACGGCTGCGTCGTCAGCGCGAGCTTTTTCTCCACGCTCGGTGTGCGCGCGATGCTGGGTCGCGGCTTCCAGGCGGGTGACGATGCCGAGGGCGCGCCGCCGCTGGCCGTGCTCAGCGACGGCTTCTGGCGACGGAGGCTCGGCGGCGATCCCGCGATCATCGGTAGGTCGCTCAACATCCAGGGACGCCCGACGACAGTCGTCGGTGTGATGCCTGCGACCGTCTGGTATCCGCGGGGCGATCGCGCGGAGCTCTGGATCAACGACAACTTTCCCCCGCCGCCCCGCCGCGGTCCGTTCGGACTCGCGGTGCTCGCGCGCGAGAAGCCCGGCGTCAGCGCCGCTCAACGCGACGCGGCGCTCGCGCAAATCGCAGCCGCTGTTCGCGCGCAATTCCC
>JAQBQC010000444.1 GCA_028287205.1 Gemmatimonadota bacterium | reverse complement strand
GCGCAGCAGATCGAGAGAAGGCGGCTCCATGCTCCCGCTCGCATGCAGCACCACCGCACCCGCGCCGAGCGGTGCAGCGAGCAGATCGCGCAGCACACCATCGAGCTCCGCGTCGCGCACGGTCACTAGCACTACCGTCGCGCTCGCGAGCAACGCCGGCCATTCGCCCGATGTGATCCCCACGCCTGGCTGGCGCCCGTGCAGCCCCACCACGTCCACGCCGCCCACGCGCATCGCATGCGTCAGCGCGCGCCCCGCTCGACCCGCACCGACAACGAACACGCGCGCGGTCATTGAGCGGTCATGTCGTGTGCGGGATGTCCTCGCGCTTCGCGGCGCGCCGCTCGCCCGCGCGGCGCAGCAGATCGTTCTCCACCTGCGCTCCGTTCGACAGCTCCAGCGCCGCCGCGATCACGCGATCGTCGCTCACGCGGCGCTTGAACTCCGCCTCCGGTCCGAGCGCGTAGCGCGCGATCTCGATGCCGAGCAGTCGATTGACGACGGCGCTCACGGAGTCGTAGTGCACTCGGTCGAGCTTGATCCCCTTCGCAGCGACGCGCTGCCAGAGCGACTGTCTGAGCGAGTCCGTCACGTCGAAGTCGGGCGAGCGCACCGTGTGTGCAGCCTTCACCGCGAGTGCGCTCTCGGTGAGCGCATCGCGGAATTTCGGCGTGCCCGCGCCGATCATTCGCCAGAAGCCGCGCGTGCCGTTGATCGAATCCGCGGGCGCCACGAGCAAATCAGGCGTGATCCCTCCGCCCCCGTACACGACGCGGCCATCGTCCGTGCGGAACGGCACGCGCTTCGACAGCGGCAGCTCCGCTCCACTGTCCGCCGCCGTCGCTGCCCTGCCCGCAACGCTGTCGTCATCATCGTCGTTCGCTGACGACGGCGACTGCGCCTTCTGGATGCTTCTTCCTGACGGAGTGAACCACCGCGCCGTCGTGAGCTTGAGCGCGCTGGCGCTGTCCACCAGTGGGAACACCGACTGCGCGCTCCCTTTCCCATAGCTCGTCGAGCCGACGATCACCGCGCGATCGTGATCCTGCAGCGCGCCCGCCACGATCTCCGAGGCGCTCGCGCTGTGATCGTCGACCAGCGTGATCAACCGCAAGTCCGGCCACCGCTGCGTCGCGCCATCCGCAAACGATTGCGCGGCATCGCGCCCGCGCACTGACACAATCGGCTGCCCGGAATCGAGAAAGAGATCCGCGACCTCGATCCCCTGCTCCAGCAGCCCGCCAGGATTCGCGCGCAGGTCGAAGACGAGCGTCTTCATCCCCTGCCCGCGCAGCTTCTCCACCGCCTGCTGCACCTCGGCGGCGCTCGAGTCGCTGAAGATGGTGAGATCGATGTAGCCCACGCCATCGCGAATCATCGACACGTGTCGCACGGAGTGCACGCGAATCTCGCCGCGCGCGAGCTTGAACGACATGCGCGCCGCAACACCGGGACGCTCGATCTGGAGCGTCAGCGGCGATCCGTTCGCACCGCGCAGCAACCCGCGCGCATCATCCGGCGAAAATCCCTCCGTCGACTTGCCGTCGATCGCGACGATCCGGTCGCCAGGTTGAATCCCCGCGCGCTCCGCGGGCGTGCCCGGGAGCGGAGCGACGATCGTGATCCATCCGTCGCGCACGTCGATCTGGATGCCGATTCCTGCGTAGTGTCCGCTCGTGCTCTCCGTGAGCGAGCGAAGCTTTTCCGGCGTGAGATATCCGGAATGCGGATCGTGCAGCTCGCGCACAAGACCTTCGGCGGCCTTGCGAAAGAGCTCGCCCTCCGGGATCGAGTCGACGAAGTCGTTGGCGACTCGCGCGCGCACCTGCTCGAACATCCGCGCGCGCTCGAACGAGCCGTTGCCACGACGCAGCCCGCGTTGCAGCAGCCATCCGCCCAACACGAGCGCGAACATCAGTGCCGTGACGGCGATGAACGCACGCGCGCGAAGACGGCCAGCGCTCGTCTCGATGAGGTTGGCGTCAGGCGTGTGCTGCATCGCGCATGGGAATGAGATCGGGAATGACACCCGCCATTTTCGCGAGCACGCGATCGAGCACCTCTTGCTCCGTGCCGGAGGCGTCGACGGTCGCGATCGGCCCGCACTCCGGATGCGCCGCCTGCCACGCCGGCGCCGCGCAGTCGTTGAACGCTCGCTCCACGAGCTCGTGGAACCAGTGGCCCGCACTCTCGATGCGATCGGCACCGCCGCGGGCAATCACGCGCGCATCGCGCATGGCTGCGGGCAGCGTGAGCAGAATCGTGAGATCGGGCACGAGCCCCGCCGTGGCGAGCCGATTGGCGGCGCGCACATCGTCGAACGGCAGCCCGCGACCCATGACCTGATAGGCGTACGTCGAGAGAAAAAATCTGTCGGCGAGCACGAGCTCACCGCGCTCGAGCGCCGGCTTCACGACCTCGGCGATCAGCTGCGCGCGCGACGCCATGAAGAGGAGCGCCTCCGCGCGCGCGTTGATCTCGCGTCCAGGCTCGAGGAGCATGCGACGAATCTCGTTGCCGAGCGCGGTGCCACCGGGCTCGCGCACGCCGGTGAACGGCCGCTGATGCGCGGCCAGCCAGTCGCAGAGGAGCCGAAGCTGCGTGGTCTTCCCCGCACCCTCGGGCCCCTCGAAAACAACCAACCGGCCACGCGTCACCGTCACGCCAGCGTGATGATCGAGCTGGTCGCGCCCTTCTTGATGCCGTCGAGAATCCATTCGTTCACGCGCGCCATCACCTTCTCGAAATTCTCCTGCGACGCGACCACGTTCTGATACGCCGACTTGCCCTGCACCTGTCCGAGCAGTGCGTCGAGATTGTTTTCCATCTCTTCCGTGGGCTGCTCCCCGCGCTCCATCATGCGCTGCGCATCCACGCGAATCTGCTCCATCTGCCGGAGCAGCGCCACCGCATCCTTGTCCTGGTTCAGCGCTTCGTTCGCGCGCTTCACCGCCTTGTATTCAGCACTCTGGCCGATCAGTCGGCCGAGCTCTTTCGCCTTGTCTTCCAGCACGGTCATTCGTCCTTTCGTCTCGCAATCAGGAAACGCTCGCGTCCGGCGAGATCCAGTCTCACCGAGACATCGCGATACCGGCCGCTGGCGAGGGCGAGCTCCGCCGCCAGCGAGGCACGTCGCGAATCGAGTTCCATCACCAGGAGACCTCCTGGCTCCAGCACATCCGGTGCCCCGCGAATGATACTCGCGCTAATGGCCATTCCGCCCGA
>JAQBQC010000429.1 GCA_028287205.1 Gemmatimonadota bacterium | reverse complement strand
CGTTCGACGCAGTCGTGTACCCCTCGCTCATCATCGCGCGCAAAGGTCTCGGTGCTGAGGCGCTGCCCATCCTCGCATCGATGCATCGAAAGCGTGACGTGCTGCGCTGGAACATCGCGCCCGCGCGACTCGCGCTCGATGAGGATCCCGCGAGCCCCTGGATCGCGATCCCGCCGGCGGTGCGCGACTCCTTTGACCGCGTGTGTCGCGCAGGCGTGCCGATCGGCGACACCTCATTAGGCGCGCCGCTATTGGGCGTGAAGTGTGGGTGCAACGAGGCGTTCGTCGTGGAGCGCAACGGGCTCGGCGCAGACCACGCGGACGCCGAGCATGTCACCGTCCTCGTTCGTGCCGGAGAGCGGAGCGCGCAGGTCGAGCGTGACCTGCTCCGCCCATTGCTGCGGGGAGAAGGCACGATACCCTGGCGCGCCACGCCGAGCGCCGAGGCGATCATCTGGACGCACGAGGAGAGCGGCGCGCCCCTCGCCGCGCTCCCGCCTCACGCCGCGCGGTGGCTCGCGCGGTGGCGCCGCCGACTCGCCGCGCGCAGCGACGCCCGCGCGGGCCGAGCGTGGTGGACGCTCTTTCGCACGCCGGCCGCGTCTTCGGTGCGTGCGCGCGTCGTGTGGGCCGACATGGGTCGCGCGCCGCGCGCGCTTCTCCTCCCCGCCGGCGATCAGACCGTACCGCTCAACAGCTGCTACGTGGTTCCGTGCGATGATCATGTGAACGCGCTCGCGCTCACCGCGCTACTCAACTCCTCGCTCGCGGCTGCGTGGCTGCACGTGCTCGCCGAGCCCGCGCGCGGCGGCTATCATCGCTACCTCGGCTGGACAGTGGCGCTCCTCCCGCTGCCCCGCGACTGGAGCTACGCTCGCGAGCTCCTCGCACCGCTCGCGCAGCGCGCCATCGACGGCGATGCGCCCACTACCTGCGAGCTGCTCGACGCGGCCACGCGCGCATATCGGCTGCGTGCATCGGATGTAGCGCCGTTGATCGCCTGGTGTGCACGATGACGCGCGAGATGATCGTACGCGCGGTATCGGCACGGGCGCTGATCGCCGCTCGCTGGCTTCCCGCGCACGATGCCTCGAGTGAGCTCGGGTCGGTGCGGCTGCACGCGCATCAGCAAAGCGCTGTCGACCGACTGCGCGATCTCCTGCGCGGCCATCGCGGCGCCCTGTTGGCCGACGAGGCGGGGCTCGGCAAGACGTACGTCGCCGCCGCGCTGATGCGCGAGGCAGCGCGGCCGCTGCTCGTCATCCCGGCCGCGCTCCGGATCATGTGGCGAGATGCACTCGCCGCCGCCGGCGTGCGCGCGACGACCATCTCGTACAGCGCGCTCTCGCGCGGCAAGCTCCCGAACGGCGACTTCGATCTGCTCGTGCTCGACGAGGCGCACCACGCCCGCACCGCATCCACGCTCCGATATGCGGCGCTCGCGTCGCTCGCCGCGCGCGCGCAGGTTCTGCTGCTCACCGCTACGCCGGTGCACAACCGTCGCGCAGAGCTGGCCGCGCTCTTCGCCCTGTTCCTCGGCGCGCGTGCGTACACGATGAGCGACGCCGGGCTCGCGACTCTCATCGTGCGTCGCGAGCGAACCGACATTGCCCATGCGATCGCCATACCCGACGCGCCGGCGCCGGAATGGATCGCGGTACGCGATGACGGTTCGCTCCTGAGCGAGCTCCTGTCCCTTCCCCCGCCGCTCCCTCCATCCGATGGCGGCGTGGGCGGCGCGCTCCTCACGTGGAGCCTGCTGCGCCAGTGGGCATCGAGCCGCGGGGCGCTCGCGGGCGCGCTGCGTCGCCGCATCGCGCGCGGCATCGCACTGGAGAGCGCGCTCGCGGAGGGACGGTATCCGGATCGACGGGAGCTGCGGGCGTGGAGCTCGGTCGACGACGCGATCCAGCTCGCCTTCCCTCAGCTCGTCGCTGCGCCGGTCGCGGCTGCCGATGCCCTCCACGCGCGAGTGCAAGAGCACCTCGCAGCCGTCCGCGCGCTGCTTGCACGTATGCGCTCGGACGAGGGCGTCGACGCCGCCCGCGCGCAGGCGATTCGCGATGTCCGCGCGCGGCACCCGGGCGAGAAGGTGCTCGTCTTTTCGCAGTACGCGGATACGGTGAACGCGCTGTTCTCCGAGCTGCGTGGAGTGCGCGGTGTCGCCGCGCTCTCGGCGCGCGGAGGTCGCATCGCGAGCGGAAGGCTTTCGCGACAGGAGACTCTCGAGCGGTTCGCGCCTCGCGCCACCTGTGTGCCACCACCCAGCGACACCGAGCGCATCGATCTTCTGCTGACGACTGACCTGGCGAGTGAGGGACTGAACCTGCACGACGCGTCCGTGGTCGTGCACCTGGATCTTCCGTGGACGCCCGCGCGGCTCGAGCAGCGAGTCGCGCGCTCGCGCCGCATTGGCGCGCTGCATGCGCGCACGCACAGCTATGCGCTCGCCCCGCCCGCGGATGCGGAGATGGTGCTCGCCGTCGAGCGACGGCTGCGGCAGAAGCTGCGGACCATGGAAGAGGTGATCGGAAGCACCGGGGCCGTGCTTCCGGAGCCATCGACGAGCGATGCGAATGGCGAGC
>JAQBQC010000465.1 GCA_028287205.1 Gemmatimonadota bacterium | reverse complement strand
GGAACGCCGGAGTATCCCGCCTGAATGGCTCCGGCATCATCCGCTGCGACCTCGATCGCCACTTTCCTTCCGAGAACGCGGAGCTGCTCTTCAGCTGGTACAGGCACGCGTCGCCGTCCGCCTGCGGCACTGCATTCTCGGCGTTGCGCACGCGCACAGGATCGGCGGTGAGCGGCTCGCCGAGTGCCTTTTCGGCATCGGCGCGCGAGATCCAATCGCACGGAGCCTTGTTCGTCTGAACCTTCGGAACCGATGCAGAGCTCGTAGCACCGGACTTGTTGTCGGCACTCGCCGTCTTGTCGCCACCTTTGCAGGCGACGATTCCGAGCGAGAGCGCTGCAGACGTGAAAGCGATGGCGGTGGTGCGCAGAACGTAGGGCATGAATGGTCTCCGGGAGGCGGCGGTTCGAACGTTCACTTGGCGCACGGGCGTACGAGCTCCACGCGCCGATTGCGCGCACGTCCTTCGATCGTGGTATTCGGCTCACGGGGCCTTTTGGCACCGAAGCCTTCCGATCGCAGTCGCGCGGCGGCGATGTGATAGCGGGTGACGAGCGCGCTGCGCACGGCTTCGGCGCGGTGCGTGGACAGCGTTTGGTTGGAGGCGTCGCCGCCGATGTTGTCGGTGTGTCCCTCGATGGCCATCGTCCAATCGGCGTGCTTCGCGAGGAGCCTGCTCATCTCCGAAAGTGCGGGCTCGGATGCCGGTTCGAGCACGGCGCTGTTGAATGCGAAGTAGATCCCTGGCAGCTCGGCACGGCACACCGTCGCGAGCACACGCTCGATCTCCACATCCTTGGGGGGAAGATCGATGCGTATGGTCTGCAGCACATCCGTTCCGTCGACTGCGCGGAGGATGAGCGGGTGGGTGCTGTCGGCGAGCACCCACATGTCCAACACATCCTTCTCGTCTCCCAGCGCGAACGATCCCTTGAGGTGGAGCGTGGGGACGTTTACGCGCGCGCCGTTGAGCAGCACGGACATCGGCTCCGGACGCGGAGAGGCGAGTGCGAGCGTACCACGCATGGTCATGCGTGAGGCGAACACATTGCCAAGCTTTCCGAGACCGCTGCCGCCCTCGACGGTCGTGATCGTGTAGGGCATCTGCTTCTCTGCGAGGAGTCGCTGATACGCGGCTCGCGAAATGGAGAAGGCGGTGAAGCCCGGTGATTCTTCAGGCGCGTTGCTGGGAAACACGGCATCGAGACGTGGCGCTCCGGCGAGATCGCTCGCGCGCACGAATCGCCGGAACTCGGCGCGATCGGGAAGGTTGCTGACCTTGCCGCCGTCATGCTGCTTGTAGTTCCACGTGTAGCGCACGCCCGCACTCGATGCCTCTTTCACGGTCACGATGTTCTCGCGGTCTCCCTCCGGAAAGTGAAGGGCGGAGACAATCGTGAGGCCGGTGATGAGCGGGACCTGCGGCGCGCTCTGTGCGGCGGCGCGGCCGCTCAGCGCCGGCATCGCGAGCAGTGTGAATGCGATGGCCCACATCGGCTGCGCGCTGCCGTGTCTGGCTGTTGGTTGAATCATCGGCAAGCCAGTCACAGCAATGTGGGTGGCGTGTTGCGTGCTCTCGACGCGATTCGTATGCTGGAGACCGGCGAAAGGAGTCGTCGGCCACGTGAATATACCTTTGGAGGGCAAGTCCACCAGATGGGGTCGCCACGAATGGCGCTTGCGAAGCACGAGGTGCAGCCCATGACGGACCGAAAGCCTCGCGACGAGGAGATAGACGTCTACGGTGTCTCCCACCCCGGCAAGGTTCGCAGGAACAACGAGGATCACTTTCTTCTCGCGTCAGTCCATCGGCGCGTGAACATCCTCAGCACCAACCTTTCCGAGCCGGACCGTCTGCCACTCGGCGATCAGCGCCTCGCGTTCATGGCGATGGTGGCGGACGGCGTTGGAGGCGCGACCGGAGGTGAGCGGGCAAGTGCGATCGCGCTCGAGACGGCGACGAAATACGTCGTGAGCAGCATGGACTGCTACGACCGAGCGGCCGCCATGGATGGCACGATGGCGCCGGCGCTGCAGGATGCCGCGCACAAGTCACACGAGGCGGTGCTCGAGCTCGCGAGCGCCGAGGGGGATGGCGTTCGCATGGCGACGACGCTCACGCTCTGGATGGGCGTGTGGCCGTGGTACTATCTGCTCCAGGTCGGCGACTCGCGATACTATCTCTACCGCAACGGCACGCTCACGCAGGTCACGCGCGACCAGACGATCGCACAGGAGCTGCTGGATCAGGGCGTATTCACGCGCGCGATCGCCGAGCGGTCGCAGTTCAAGAACGTGCTCTCGAGCGCGATCGGCGGCGAGTCGTCACTTCCCGTGATCACGCGTCTGCGCGCGGATTGGGACAACGTGCATCTGCTGTGAACCGACGGTCTCACGAAGCACGTGACCGACGAGCGGATCGCGGAATGTCTCGGCGCGATGACATCAGCGCAGCAGGTATGCGAGCAGCTGTTGCAGGAAGCGCTCGACGGCGGCGGCTCCGACAACATCACGATCATCGTCGGGCGCGCCACCGCACAGGACTGAGTCGGCTCAGGTGCCGAGATACTGCACGTGGACGTACGTACCCGTTCGCACGTTGTAGGCGAGGTACCAGCCCGGGTTGTCAGGATCGTCGTAGAGCACGATGTCATCGTTGTCCCAGAGCCAGTCGCCGGCGTAGTCGTAATCGTACGGCGCGACCGCGAAATAGAAGCCGCCGATATTGAAGCGGTCGCGCCCACCACCGCCGAGCCGCCAGACATGTTGCGCGCCGATCGGACCGGTGAAGTGGCCGTGCTCCCAGGGGCGATCGAGATGATAGTGCGGGTCGTTTCGACGGGCCTGTCCGACCCAGACGTTGTTCGTGACGTGCACGTGCGGCGCGTCGGGGTGATCGGGACGGTCGCGATACGAGGGCCGCGCGGGCGCGTTGTTGTTCTGCACCGGCGCGGACCTCGGCGTGGAGCGTGCCGACGTCGGGCCGCGCGGAGGAATGTGGCCGCCCCCGACGTCCTGTCGCGGTGACTGCTGGCGCGCGGCGGACTGGCGTTGCGCCGGCTGCCGCGCGGATTGTGGATGTTGCGCGTCGTGCTGCGCTTGTCCCCCCTGTGCCATCGCCAGCGCGGGAACCAGCGCGACCACGCACAATGACCGGATGAGAATTTTCATGAGCGGTTGTGTGAATGACGGATCGAGAACTTCCTCATCCTCGACACGCATGATGCGTGCAAATCGTTCACTGCAGAGCGCGCATGACGAACAAGGAACTCTTGATGCGAAGACGGGACTCGCGATTCGCGAGTCCCGTCTTCGTTCCAGCATTCACAGCTCGATTAGTTGCCTTCGAACGTCACATGAATGTAGGTGCCCAGGCGAGTGTTGAAGGCGAGGTAGCACCCTGAGTTGTCGGGATCGTCGTAAATGATCACTTCATCGCGATCGTAGTACCAGTCATCCGCATATGGGTAATCGTATGCGGCGACGCGGAAGTAAAAGCCGCGGAAGTAAAAGCGGTCGCGATTGCCGCCCTCGAGTCTCCAGACGTGGCGCGGGCCGATGTAGTCGTGCGAGAACCCTCCGCGCCATCCGTACCCTACGCGATAGCTGGGCGAGCCACGATAGACGCGGTCGTTGCGGTACACGCGGTCGTTGCCATAGCTCCGGTCATTGCGATAATCGCGATTGTCGCGGTACACCCGAACATTGCGGTTGTCGTGCGAGTCGCGATCGCGCGCGTTGCGGTCCGGGCGGTAGTTGCCGTTGTAGCT
>JAQBQC010000373.1 GCA_028287205.1 Gemmatimonadota bacterium | reverse complement strand
AAGCCGAGCTCCTCGAAGAGCACGCCGGGGGTGAGAAACGTCTTGACGCTCTCCTCCCAGCGGCGCACGACCTGCCCGAGCACCGACAACGGCCCCGGAAGCTCATCCACGACCGATCCGATCTTGCTGCGCAGCCGGTTGTAGATCGGGTTGCGCTGAATCTGACCCAGATATTTCGAGATTGCACCGACGTTGGGCGCGATCGACATCTCGTTGTCGTTGAGCACGACGATGATGTCCCGGTCGGACGCCCCCGCGTAGTTGAGTCCCTCGTACGAAAGCCCCGATGTGAGCGCGCCGTCGCCGACCACCGCGAGCACACGAAAATCCTCGTGCTTGAGATCGCGCGCCGTCGCCACGCCGAGCGCCGCGGAAATTGCCGTGGCGGCGTGCCCCGCACCGAACACGTCGTAGGCGCTTTCATCGCGCTTGAGAAAGCCCGAGAGCCCTCCTTCCTGTCGCAGCGTCTCGAATCGATCGCGCCTGCCGGTGAGCAGCTTGTGCGGATACGCCTGGTGCCCGACATCCCACACGAGCTGGTCGCGCGGCGTATCGAACACGTGATGCAGCGCGACGGTGAGCTCGACGACGCCGAGCCCCGCTCCGATGTGGCCGCCCGTTCGCGAGCAGATATCGATGAGCGTCGCACGCACTTCGTCGCTGACGGCACGCAGCTGATCGCGCGTCAGTGATTTCAGGTCGGCGGGAAGATTGACAGGTGGAAGCGACATCAGCACTTGGTCAAGGAATGAAGCACACGAAACGCGCGCCCTCGCGGCGCCGGGCGTTCAACTCGTGCGCGCGATCGCATATCTGGCCAACATCTCGAGCGTTGCCGTTCTGAGCCCCGCGCGCTCGAGCGCGGCGCATGCGTCATCCACGAGCGTCGCCGCACGCTGGATCGCGCGATCGATGCCCAACAGCATCGGATACGTGCTCTTTCGCAGCTCGACGTCGCGCCCGGCGGTCTTGCCGAGGGCCGCGGTGGTCGACGTCGCATCGAGCACGTCATCCGCAATTTGAAACGCCAAGCCGATCGCGTTGCCGTACGTGGTGAGCGCGTCGAGAACCATCGTGCTCGCGCCGGCCGCGATCCCGCCAATGCGCGCCGATGCGCTGATCAGCGCGCCGGTCTTCGCACAGTGAATGCGCTCGAGCTGCTCGATCGACAGCGAGCTCCCCTCTCCCTCGAGATCGAGCAGCTGGCCGCCTACCATTCCGCCGCCTCCGGACGCGCGCATCAACTCTCGTACAATGGCGGCTTGAGAGGTGTTGGGCAACCCGAGCTGCGCGCCCGCGTCGCACGCCGCGCGCACCGCCAGCGGCACCATCACCACGCCCGCTGCGGTCGCGATCGCAACGCCGTGCACGCGATGCGTCGTCGGCCGGCCGCGCCGCATGTCATCGTCATCCATGCACGGGAGATCGTCGTGGACCAGCGAGTACGCATGAACCACCTCGATGCACGCCGCGAGCGCGCTCGCATCCTGCCGGCCGCCGCAGGCGCGGTACGCGGCCAGCATGAGGATCGGACGCAGCCGCTTTCCCTGGCCGAGTATGCTGTAGCGGATCGCCTCGGCCACGGGCGCGGGGAGCGCGCCGAGGGCGTCGCTCTCGCAGAGGCGGCGCAGCTCACGATCGACGCTCGCGCGGTCGGTGGCGAGGTCTATTCCTTCCCTGCCGGCGATGACGCCGTCGACAGGACTCGCCCCAGCCACGGGGCTCTCCTCGCCGACGTGAGCTTCGACGTCAGCTCTCGAAGTCAGCGAGCGTGAATCCGCCATCGGAGTCCTCGATGAGCTTGCGTACGCGCGCCTCGGCCTGCGTCAGCGCAGCGGAGGCCGCGCGAAGCCGCTCGATCCCTTCCTCGAACAGTCGCAGCGCGTCGTCGAGCGGCACCTCCGATCGCTCGAGCTCCCCAACGATAGTCTCGATGCGCGCGATGTCGGTTTCGTAGCTCATTTGTTCTCGTCTCGCGCGCGAGGCGTCGCGTGCACGGATTTGGTCGTCGCGCGAATGGTGCCGTCGCGCAGCAGGAGATCGAAGTCGAGCGCGGGAGTGAAATCGGATGTGCTGCCGAGCGTCGCGCCGGCGGCGTCGCGTGCAACCGCGTACCCGCGCGCGAGCGTGGCGAGTGGGCTCAGCGCGTGCAGCCTGCCCGCGATCGCGCTCACGCGTGCGCCGCGACGCTCTGCGCCGCGCGTGACGCCGATGCGCAGATCGTGCGCCGCGCGCCCCACGCGATCGCGCCGGCGCTGCACCTGGCGCACGAGCGCTTCGCGCAGCGCGAGCAGCATCGAGGCGGCCTCCGCGCGCGCGTCCTCGAGTACCGGCACCGCGGCCTCCGCGGCAGCAGAAGGAGTGGCGGCCCGGTGATCGGCGACGAGATCGCACAGGGTGATGTCCACCTCGTGCCCGACTGCGGAGATCGTCGGGATCGCGCACGCCGCGAGCGCGCGCGCGACCGCCTCCGAATTGAACGCCCAGAGATCCTCGCGCGCGCCGCCGCCGCGGCCGATGATTACCGTGTCGACCTGACCCCATCGCGTGACGCTGTCGATCGCACGGGCGAGGTCGGCCGGCGCGCCATCCCCCTGCACCTTCGCGGGGATGAGCACGATCTCGACGGTTGGGCAGCGACGATGCATCACCGCGATGATGTCGCGGAGCGCGGCGCCGTCGGGGCTCGTAATCACGGCCACGCGGCGCGGAAAGCGCGGGAGGGCGCGTTTGCGAGACGGCTCGAGCAGCCCGTCCGCGCGGAGTCGCGCCGTGGCCTCCTCGAGCGCCTTGCGCCACAGTCCGTCGCCTACGGCGTCGAGTGCGGTGACCGTGCACTGGAACGTGCCCTGCGCGGGATAGACGGTGGGCTGGCCGAGCACGACGACCTGCATGCCGTCTTCTGGAAGCGCGGGAACTCCGCGCTGGTCGCGCAGCCACATCACGCACTTGAGCTGCGCCGACTCGCCGCGGAGGCAGAAGTACCAGTGGCCGCTGCGATACGTCTTGAAGTCGCTGATCTCTCCGCGAATCCACAGCTTCGGAAAGGCGCCCTCGACCACGATCTTCGCCTGCTGCGTGAGCAGCTCGACGGAGATCGCGCTCTCCGGACTCGCGCCCGGGATCGCAGGGATGGACACGGAGACGGCAGCCACGAGCGAGCGCGGGCCGTACGAGCGCGGCGGCTCCGCAACCGGGAACAATTGCAGATCGAGCGGCTCCGTCGTGGAAGCCGGCCGGCGCGACCCGCGCTTCATTTCGCCGCGCTCTGCTCGGCCGCGCGGACCGTGTTCTTGAGGAGCATGGC
>JAQBQC010000352.1 GCA_028287205.1 Gemmatimonadota bacterium | reverse complement strand
GAAGCAGGTGAACATGAGGACGATCACGAGGATCAGCCACACGTGGTTCGCTTCCCAGATCGGTGCGAGCGCGCTGGAGATGAGATCGCGCTGCGCCTGCCGTCGATCGCCGCGCGCGAAGAAGTCCCAGACGCCGCCACCGAAGTCCGCGCCCGCGAGCAGCACGTACGCGTTGAGCGCGAGCATCATGATGCCCGCGATCAGCACGGCGGGGGTGAGCGTCATGCGGCTTTCGCCTGGCGCGGGAGCGGCTCGTCCTCGCGCGGGCTCTTCAGCACCTGCTGGTAGAGCAGGAGCGCGACGATGACGCCGAGGAAGCAGTAGAGCACGGTGAAGGTGATGAACGGCACGATGAGCCCGGGCATGGGCGTTACGGCGTCCGCCGTGCGCAGAATCCCGTAGATCACCCACGGCTGTCGCCCGATCTCCGTCACCATCCAGCCCGCCTCGATGCACACGAATCCCATCGGCGCGCAGAGCACGACGGCGATCATCATCCACCGATGCATCACGATATCGCGCTTTCGCCACTGCATGATCAGCACGGCGGCAGCCACGAGCGCCATGAACGATCCCAGCGCGACCATGATGTCGAACGACAGGTGCGTCCACAGCACCGGTGGCCACTCGTCGCGTGGAAAGGCGTCGAGCCCTTTCACCTCTGCGTTGAGCTCGTGGTACGCGAGCAGCGAGAGTCCATGTGGAATCTGAATCGCGTACCTGGTGCGCCCTTCGCGCTCGCTCGCGATCCCGCCGATGTTCAGCGGCGCGCCACGCATCGTCTCGAACAGCCCTTCCATGGCGGCGAGCTTCGCCGGCTGCTGTCGGGCGACGTAGCGCGCCGAGATGTCACCGGAGAGTGGCTGGACCAGCGCCGCCGGCGCACCGACCAGGAGCGCGATGCCGAGCGCGCGCCTGTGAAATGCGTTCCTTGGATCGCGCAGGAGCATCGCAGCGTGAATCCCGGCGACCGCGAATCCCGTGGCGGCGAACGCGGCCAGAATCATGTGGAGGCATTGGGGAAACGCCGCTGGCGTCATCATCGCACGGATGGGATCGATGTTGGTGAACTTTCCATCGACCAGCGTGAATCCGCGCGGCGTGTTCATCCAGGCGTTCGCGATCACGACGAACACTGCGGACGCACTGCCGCTAATGGCGACGATCACTCCGGAGATAACGTGCGCGCGCGGCGAGATTCGATCCCAACCGTACAGATAGATGCCGAGAAAGATCGCCTCGGTAAAGAAGGCGAAGCCCTCGAGTGAGAACGGCATCCCAATGATCGGACCCGCCGCCTTCATGAAATCGGGCCAGAGCAGCCCGAGCTCGAAGCTCAACACCGTGCCCGACACGGCACCGACCGCGAAGAGGATGGCGGTGCCCTTTGACCAGCGCTTCGCGAGCTCGAGATAGCCCGCATCCCCCGTGCGTCGCCACCGATGCTCGGCGAGGACCATGAGCACGGGCATGCCGATTCCGACGACCGCGAAGATGATGTGGAACGCGAGCGACACTCCCATCTGCGAGCGGGCGGCGAAAAGGTCGCGCATGGAGGAACAGTCGCAGGGCCAGGCGGGCCGCGCAACGGGTGAAGTGGGCAGGGCGCGCGCTTGCCGGTGCCGGAGCGGCGGGCGAGTTTTTGTCCGTGCGGTCTCTGCTCCTCCTCGTCGGGGTGCTCCTCCTCGCCCACATTTCGCTGCTTTTCGCCCATCCCGCGCCGCCCGTGCCTGTGGCGAGCAGCGGCGGGCTCGACGTCGGCATCGTATTCGACGTTGGCGGACGCGGCGACAAATCGTTCAACGACGGCGCGTATCGCGGCGGGGAGCGCGCCGAGCGCGATCTCGGCGCGCACGTCCACTTCATCGAGCCCGGCGAGGGCTCCGATCGCGAAGCCGGCCTCAGGCTCCTCGCGGCAGAGCACATGAAGCTGGTAGTTGGCGTCGGGTTCATCTTCACGGACGATCTCACCGCGCTCGCGAAGGAATATCCGGACACGCACTTCGCGGGAGTGGACTACGCCATCGCGCTCGACTCCGCGGGCGACGTGATTCCGCCGCCGCCCAACCTTGCAGCGCTCAAGTTCCGCGAAGAGCAGGGCTCGTTTCTCGTTGGCGCGCTCGCCGCGCTCGTCGGCAACTCGAAGAAGCTCGGCTTCGTTGGCGGAATGGACATTCCGCTCATCCACAAGTTCGAAGCGGGCTATCGCGCGGGCGTGAAGTACGTGTGCCCCGACTGCACCGTGATCGCGCAGTACGCGGGAGTGACTCCGGAGGCGTTTCGCAATCCCGGACGCGGCAAGGAGCTCGCGCTCAGCCAGTATCAGTCCGGCGTGAACGTGATCTTTCACGCCTCGGGTTCAACCGGTCTCGGCGTGTTCGAGGCCGCGCGGCAGACGGGAAAGCTCGCGATCGGAGTCGACGCGGATCAGTACGCCGAGGCGCCCGGCCACATTCTCACCTCAATGGTGAAGGGCGTGGATGCCGTGGTGCTCGATCAGATCGAGAAGGCGCGCAACGGCACCTTCCACGGCGGCGTAAAGGAGTACGGCCTCGCGGAGAACGGCGTCGGATACGTGTATGATGAGCACAACCGCGCGCTGATCCCCGACAGTGTGCACGCGCGCGTCGAGCAGATCCGGCGCGACATCATCGCGGGGCGGATCAGCGTGCCTGCCACGCGATGACGAGCCCGATCGTCGGACCGCCCGCCGTGCGCATGACGGGAGTCGCGAAGCGCTTCGGCGACTGCCAGGCCGTGCGCGATGCGTCGCTCGAGGTGTCGCAGGGCGAGATCCACGCCCTGGTTGGCGAGAACGGTGCGGGCAAGTCGACGATGATGCGCATGCTCGCCGGGATCTATCCGCCCGACGCGGGCACGATCGAGGTGTTCGGGCGCAAGGTCACCGGGTGGAGCGCCGCGCAGGCGATCGACGCGAGCGTCGGGATGGTGCACCAGCACTTCATGCTCGTTCCGACGCTCACGATCACCGAGAACGTCATCCTCGGCCGCGAGCCTACACGCGGGCTCGCCATCGACATGGCCCGCGCGCAGCGCGAGGTGGCGGAAGCGGCGGAGCGCAGCGGCTTTCGCATGAACGTGCGCCAGTACGTGCGCGAGCTGAGCGTGGGCGAGCAGCAGCGCGTCGAGATTCTGAAATCGCTCGTGCGCGGCGCGCGCATTCTCATTCTCGACGAGCCGACGGCGGTGCTCTCCCCTCCCGAGGTGCAGGAGCTCTGGCGGGTGCTGCGTGCGCTCCGCGATGATGGCGGAACGATCATTCTCATCACACACAAGCTGGATGAGGTGACCGAGATCTCGGACACGATCACCGTCGTGCGCGCGGGGCGGACGGTGGCGCGCTTTCCAACCGCGGGGACGAGCCCTGCATCGATCGCGCGAGCCATGGTGGGTCGTGATGTCGTGCTGGCGGGAGACGTGGAGCACGACAGCGCGCGCGCAGTTGCGAGCGCACGCACGACTGCGCCCGCGCCGGTGCTCGAGGTGCGCAACCTCATCGTCGCCGGCGAGCGGCGGGCGCGCGCGGTGGACGATGTGTCGTTCGCGATTCAGCCGCACGAGATCCTGGGCATCGCCGGCGTCGAAGGGAATGGCCAGAGCGCGCTCATCGAGGCGATCGTCGGCCTCCGCAAAGCGCAGAGCGGAGAGATCCGCATCGCGGGCACCGACGTCACGTCGATGTCCCTGAGCGATCGCGAGGCACGCGGGCTCGCACACATCCCGGAGGACCGGCACCGCCGCGGCCTGGTGCTCGACTACTCGATCGCCGACAATCTCATCCTCGGCCGCCAGCGCGCGTACGAGCGCGGCGGGGTGCTCGATCGCAAGCGCATACTCGCGGACGCGCGCGCGGCGATCGAGCTCGCCGACATCCGCCCCGCGGATCCGATGCTACCCGCCCGCGCGCTGTCCGGCGGCAACCAACAGAAGATCGTGATCGCGCGCGCGCTCGCACGCGAGAACTTCGTGCTGATAGCCGCGCAGCCCACGCGCGGCGTGGACGTCGGCGCGATCGAGCTCATTCACGCGCGGCTGCGCGCGGCCCGCGATGCGGGGACTGGAATTCTGCTCGTGAGTGCCGAGCTGTCGGAAATTCTCGCGCTGTCCGATCGCGTGGCGGTGATGTACGGTGGCAGGATCGTCGCGATCGTCCCGCGTGCCGAGGCGAGCGAAGCATCGCTCGGCCCGCTCATGACGGGGGCATCGGCATCGTGAGCGAAGCGAGCGAGGGAGAGGTGAGCGAAGCGAGCGGGGCGAGAGTGACCGACGCGACGCCGATCCCCTCGCGCACCCTGCTCGACCGCGTGCTCGAAGCCGTGCTTCCGCCGCTCGTCGCGCTCCTCGTCTCCATCGTCGCCGGCGATCTGCTCATCCTCGCTGTCGGGCAATCACCGGGCGCCGTGTACCGGCTGATGCTCGAAGGCACGTGGGGAAACGCGTACGGCTTCGGCCAGGTGCTCTACAAGACCACGACGCTCATCTGCACGGGCCTCGCGGTCGCCGTTGGACTTCGCGCGGGGCTGTTCAACATCGGCGCCGAGGGACAGCTCGCGGCGGGCGGGCTGGGAGCGGCACTGGTTGGTCTCGCGCTTCCCGCGGGGACATCGGCGCTCATCGCCGTGCCGCTGTGCACCGCAGCCGCGATGTGCGCTGGTGGCGCCGTGGGATTCGTGCCCGGCGTGCTCCGCGCGAAGTGGGGTGCACACGAGGTGATCACGACGATCATGCTCAACTTCATCGTGCTCGCCCTGCTCAGCTGGATGATGTCGACGCGGCTGCGCGTGCCCGAGACGCTGCACACGCAGGC
>JAQBQC010000350.1 GCA_028287205.1 Gemmatimonadota bacterium | reverse complement strand
ACCTCGTTCTCGCCCGGCTCGGCTCCCCGCACGTCGGCGACGGTGATCTCGAAACGCTCCGCCGACGTCTTGTGCGTGACCCGAACGATTCCGTTCTCGGGCTCGGACACGATCCAATCCTCGACGTGCTCCTCACTCTCGGTCGCCATCGAATCTCCGTTGGGCAAGCGCTCTCGGCCGCCACGCGGGCGCCAGTGCCGAGCACGGCGTGCGCGCGATCAATCCGTCGACTTCATGTGCACGTAGCATGCGACGGGGGTCGAGACGGCGGCTGCTTCACCGGGTCGCCGGCTGCAGGCGCGCGCTGAGCTCGACAGGGATCACGTTGCCACAGGGCCCGCGCTCCGTCACGCGCACGTTGGACATGATCCACGTGAGATAGCCGGGACGATCTATCGTCACCGTGTACGTACCGATTTGATTGCCACCGCTGAGCGTGAGCGAGTCCGATTGAAATAGAGTGTCGTTGACGCCGGCGCCCACGAGCGTTCCGAGCGCGCCATCGGCCGCCGGTTGTCCTGTGGTGGAATCGCGGACCGCGATCACGACCGAAAGGGAGGCGGGTGCCGTACAGTACGCGACGGGCACGTCTGCTCCGCAGCCGCTCGCGATCCACCCCAGACTCACGAAGCACAACAGCGTCGGCAGGCGCGTCGGAACCATGTGTCGCAAATGCGATTGCATGAGCACTCTCTCCCAGGAGAACGCGGCGCTTTCCACACGCGCGAATTCGCGCGCCGCTCGACTGTTCACATCGTTCGGAAGCTGGCTTCGAAGCCCAAGCCATGCTATCCACCCTCGCTGAACGCCTGCGGTCACATTCGCCACCTGCCGCTCGCGCCAGAACCGCTGCATGTTATCGCGCGATGGCCACCCTGCAATCACGTCTCGAACCGGCACTCGCCGGACGCTATTCGATCGGCCGCGAGCTCGGCGAGGGCGGCATGGCGGTCGTCTTCCTCGCGCACGACCTCCGCCACGATCGCGAGGTTGCGCTCAAGGTCCTTCGCCCCGAAGTCTCCGCCGAGATCGGTGCCGAGCGTTTTCTCCTCGAGATAAAGTTGGCCGCGGGACTCACCCATCCGCACATTCTGCCCGTGTTCGACTCGGGCGACGCGGAAGGCCTCCTCTTCTACGTGATGCCGAGCATGGAAGGGCGCTCCTTGCGCGAACGAATCGACAAGGAGCGTCAGCTGTCACTCTCCGAGGCGCTGCGAATTACACGCGAGGTGGCGTCCGCGCTCGATTATGCCCACAGGCACAACGTGGTGCACCGCGACATCAAGCCCGAAAATATTCTTCTCCACGAAGGCTCGGCGATGGTCGCCGACTTCGGCATCGGCAAGGTGCTCTCGGCGAGCGGCCGCTCCCTCACGCAGACCGGCCTCGCGATCGGCACGCCCGCGTACATGAGCCCCGAGCAGTCTGCAGGCGAGTTGTCTACCGATGGACGCAGCGATCTCTACTCGCTGGGATGCGTGCTGTATGAGATGCTCACTGGCGAGACGCCGTTCACGGGTGTGTCGGCGCAGGCGATCATTGCGAAGCGGTTCGTGTCGCCGATCCCAAAGGTGCGGACCACGCGAGACGTGCCGGAGGCCGTGGACGCCGCGGTTACGAGAGCCCTCGCTCGGACTCCCGTGGATCGCTATCCCACCGCCGCCGAGTTCGCCGAAGCGTTGCGGGCAATAGGCACCGATACTGGTGTGGGCCCTCAACGGAAAGGGGGCGATGCGCATCGCGCAACGACGAAGGCTATCGCGGTGCTTCCGTTCAAGAACATGAGCGCGGACCCGGAGAATGAATACTTCGCCGACGGGATGACGGAGGAGATCATCAACGCGCTTGGCAAACTGACGGGCATTCACGTGGCGTCGCGCACCAGCTCGTTCGCCTTCAAGGGAAAGGAGGTGGACATACGCGAGATCGGCGAAAAGCTCGGGGTGTCGACCGTGCTCGAGGGAAGCGTGCGCAAGGTCGGCAACAGAATTCGGCTCACTGCGCAGCTCATCAACGTCGAGAGCGGATATCACCTCTGGAACGAGACGTATGATCGTCAGCTCGAGGACGTCTTCGCCGTCCAGGATGACATCTCCCGCGCAATCGTGGAGGCGCTCACGCTTCGACTTGGCGAGGACCAGGGGCAGCTCGTCGCTCCAACCAAGAATCTCGAGGCGTACACGCTCTATCTGAAAGGACGGTTCTTCTTCGCAAAGCTCTCCGAGCCCGCGTTGCGACGATCGCTCGATCTCTTTCAGCAGGCGCTGCTTCAGGATCCGGCGCTCGCGCGCGCGTACGCGGGGATCGCGGACGCGTGGTGCAATCTCGCCGACGATTGGGTTGCGCCCGACGATGCGTACCCGCGTGCCAAGGGCGCCGCGGAGCGCGCGCTGCAGCGCGAGCCGGAGCTCGCGGAAGCGATCACCTCACTCGGCAAGGTGCTCGGCTGGCACGAGTGGAAGTTCGCGGATGCGGAGGCGCAGTTGGCGCGCGCGGTGGCGATCGCGCCCAATTACGCGGAGGCTCACTACGTCCATGGGACGCTTCTGCCGTCGGTTGGGCGATTGAGTGCTGCGATCGATACGATGCGCAAGGCGCTCGTGCTCGATCCGCTCTCCGT
>JAQBQC010000347.1 GCA_028287205.1 Gemmatimonadota bacterium | reverse complement strand
GGGCCGAACTACGCCACCGTCTCCGCCTGCGCCACGAGCGCGCATGCGATCGGCGATGCGTATCGCGCCATTCAGTACGGCGACGCCGATCTGATGCTCACCGGCGGAACCGAAGCCGCGGTGACTCCGATGTCGATCGGCGGCTTCGCCAACATGCGCGCGCTCTCGGAGCGCAACGACGAGCCGCTCACGGCCTCACGACCCTTCGATGCCACGCGCGACGGCTTCGTGATGGGCGAAGGCAGCGCGACCGTCCTCCTCGAGGAGCTCGAGCACGCCAAGGCGCGCGGTGCGAACATCTACGCCGAGATCGTGGGCTACGGCGCCACGGGCGACGCGTATCATCTCACGTCGCCGGCGCCCAATGGCGAGGGCGCGCAGCGCGCGATGAAGCGCGCGATGCAGGATGGCGGCTTGACGCCGGAAACGGTGCAGTACGTCAACGCGCACGGCACCTCCACGCCCGCCAACGATCTCAACGAGACGAAGGCGATCCGCGCGGTGTTCGGTGAAAACGCCAACGGGCTCAGTGTCAGCTCGACGAAGTCCGGCACCGGGCACATGCTCGGCGCCGCTGGTGCGGTGGAGTTTCTGGTCTCGTCGCTCGTGGTGCGCGAAGGCATCATCCCGCCCACGATCAACTACTGCACTCCCGACCCGGAGTGCGACCTCGACTACACGCCGAACACCGCGCGCAATCGCGAGGTGACGGCCGCGCTGAGCAACAGCTTCGGATTCGGCGGCCACAACGTCACGCTCGCCGTCCAGCGGTACGTCGGCTGAGATGCCCGTTCCCGCGAACGTCTCCTTCGCGCGGCTCAAGGATCCTGCGCTGCGCGCGATCGGCGCCAAGGTGGCGTCCGGCACTCGTCTGAGCGCCGCCGATGGACTCACGCTCTTCGAGACCCCCGACATACTCGGCGTCGGCCACCTCGCGAACGCGGCCAACGAAGCGAAGCACGGCAACGTCGTGTTTTTCGCGGCGAACCAGCACATCAATCCGACGAACGTCTGCATCCTTCGCAAGACCTGCGTGTTCTGCTCCTACGCGCGGCTGCCGAAGGAGGCAGGGGCCTATCGCTACACGATGGATCAGGTGTACGCGGAAGCCGCCGCGAATCCGTACGTGCGCGAGTTCCACATCGTGGGCGGGCTCGACATGGGAGCGGGGCTCGAGTACTACGCCGAAATGTTCCGCGGATTGAAGCAGCGCCATCCGGACGTGCACATCAAGGCGCTCACCGCCGTCGAGATCGCGCACATCGCGCGCATTGAGAAGATGTCGAATCACGATGTGCTCGTCGCGCTGCGCGAGGCCGGGCTCGACACGCTTCCCGGTGGCGGCGCCGAGGTGTTCAGCAAGGGCGTGCGCGCGACGATCGCCGAGAAAAAGCTCAACGCCGAGGACTGGATCGAGGTGCATCGCGTCGCCCATGGCCTCGGCATTCGCACGAACGCGACGATGCTCTACGGACATGTCGAGTCGCACGAGGATCGCATCGAGCACCTCACCATGCTGCGCGACCTGCAGGATGAGACGGGAGGATTTCTCACCTATATCCCGCTCGCGGACCATCCGGACAACAACGAGCTCGGTGTGACGCTCGGGCGGCAGGGCACGGCAACCACCGGCTTCGACGATCTGCGCAACGTCGCCGTCGGCCGCCTCTTTCTCGACAACTTCGACCATGTGAAGACGCACTGGATCATGGTCACGCCCTTCCTGTCGCAGATCGCGTTGTCGTGGGGCGTGAACGATCTCGAGGGCACCGTGGTGCGCGAGAAGATCTATCACGAGGCGGGCGCGCACACGGCGCAGGGGCTCGCCCTCGACGACCTGCTCGCGCTCATCCGCGGCGCCGGACGCGTTCCCGTCGAGCGCGACTCGCTCTACAACACTCTCCGCACCTTCGATAAGTCGGCCGCCGAGGCGGCCTGACGTGCGCGTCGGGCGCATTCGCTACATCAACTGCTTTCCGGTGTACGGCGCCATCGATCGCGGCGTCGTATCGCTGGGCGCGCCAGTGGTGAGCGGAAACCCGAGCGAGCTCAATCTGCTCATGGCGAACGGACAGCTCGAGGTGAGCGTGATCTCCGCGGTAGAGTACGCGCGCGACTCCGCACGCTATCTGCTGCTTCCCGATCTTGGCATCACGTCCGACGGTCCCGTGCGCAGCGTGATGCTCTTCTCGCGCGTGCCGGCAGAGGAGCTCACGGGCCGCCGCGTGCTGTTGTCACGCAGCTCGATGACGAGCGTTGCGCTCACCCGACTGCTCTTCGAGCACGTGTGGGGCGCGACGCCCGAGTACGCCGCGGGCGACGCCGAGCTCACGGACATCGCGCGCTTTCTCGACGAGCCACACGATGCGCGCCTCGTGATCGGCGACGCCGCGCTCCTGCTCGCGAATCGTGTGCGCGCGAGCGGTGCCGGGAATCCCGGTGCGGCCGACTATCCCTACGTCTACGATCTCGGCGAGTGCTGGAAGCAGTGGACCGGGCTTCCGTTCGTCTTCGCGGTGTGGGTCGCGCAGCGCTCGGCGGTGGCAGCCGACGCGCTCCAGGTGCACGCGCGCCTGCTCGAGTCTCGCGACTGGGGCCTCGCGCACCTCGACGTGCTCGCCGAGCAGGCCTCCGCGGTCACGGGCGTCGCACGACGGATCTGTCTCGAGTATCTGTCCGGCCTCGACTATCGCCTCTCGTACGACCATCTCGCCGGGCTGTCGGAATTCTTCCGTCGGCTCGCGAGCGCGGGCATCGTTCCCGCGACTCCGCTCTCGTTCCTCCCCGCAGCCTGACATGAGAGATCTCCTCGATTTCTACACGAACGCGCCGCTGCTGGAGCTGGGCGCCGAGGCGGATGCCGTGCGCGAACGGCTCCATCCGCATCAGACGGTCACGTACATCGTCGACCGCAACATCAACTACACGAACGTCTGCGTGGCGGACTGCGGATTCTGCGCGTTCTATCGGCGCCCGAAGCACGGCGAGGGATGGACGCTCTCGTACGAGCAGATCGGTGCGAAGATCGACGAGGCCAAGCAGCTCGGCGCCGTGCAGATCCTGATGCAGGGCGGGCACAATCCGTACATCCCGTTCGAGTGGTATCTCGAGCTGCTCAAGTACATCAAGAAGTACCACACGATTCACATCCACGGCTTCAGCCCGAGCGAGATCGACTTCTTCGCGAAGGTGTTCCGGATGGATGCGCGCGATGTGATACGCGAGTTCATGAAGGCGGGTCTCGACTCCGTGCCCGGCGGCGGCGGAGAGATTCTCGTGCAGCGCGTGCGCGATCTCGTCGCGAAGAAGAAGGCGGGAGCGGACCGGTGGCTCGAGATCATGGAAATCGCGCACCAGGAAGGGATGAAGACGAGCGTCACGATGATGTACGGAATCGGCGAGACGCTGGCCGAGCGCATCGAGCACCTCGAGCGCGTGCGCGAGCTGCAGGCGCGGACGCACGGATTCACGGCGTTCATCTGCTGGCCGCTGCAGCCCGAGAACACCCCGACCATGTCGAAGCAGCCGAAGACGAACGCGGTCGACTATCTGCGCACGACCGCGCTCGCGCGCATCGTGCTCGACAACGTTCCCAATCTCCAGGCGAGCTGGGTGACGATGGGCGGAAAGATCGGGCAGGTCGCGCTGCGCTTCGGATGCAACGACTTCGGCTCGCTGATGATCGAGGAGAACGTCGTCTCCGCTGCAAACACCACGCACCGGATGACGATCGCCGAGATGGAGCGGCTCATCGTCGACGCGGGCTTTACGCCTGCGCGCCGGCGGCAGGATTATTCGATCATCCAGCCCGCGCACGCAGCCGCGTGACACTCGTGCGCGGCCTCGGCGATGCCTAGAGCGAGCGATCCGCCGGAGGGTACGGAGCGCCGCAGCAGGCCGCGCAAGCGTGCGTCGAAGGTCACGATGCGAATGGGCATCGGCTACGACTCGCATCGCTTCGGGCCGGGAAACGCGATTCGTCTCGGCGGCATCAGCATTCCACACGACCATGCGCTCACCGGCCACTCCGACGCGGACGCAGTCGCCCACGCGGTAACCGACGCGCTGCTCGGCGCGGCCGGCGAGGGCGACATCGGCTCCATGTTTCCGGACACGGATCCGGCGAACCGCGGGCGCGATTCCCTGGAGATGCTCACGCTCGCGATGGCGTACCTGCGCGACCGTGGATGGCGCGCGAACAACGTCGACGTTACGGTGATCGCGGAGCTGCCGCGCATCGCACCGTACCGCGAGGCGATGCGCGATGCGCTCGCTGGAGCGCTGAATCTCGAGCGCGCGTCGGTGAGCGTGAAGGGAAAGACAAACGAAGGGATGGGATGGATCGGGCGCGGCGAGGGGATCGCGTGCATCGCGGTCGCGACCGTGGTTCCAGTCCGCTCGTGACTGCCGTCGACGACATCTCTCGCGACTTCCTGCTCGAGCGGTTCGATGATTTTCTCGCGGTAGAG
>JAQBQC010000343.1 GCA_028287205.1 Gemmatimonadota bacterium | reverse complement strand
GCGAGTCCCGGCGAGTTGCACGCGGAAATGAGCGAGTCTGCGGTGCCGTTGGAGAGCCCGCAGGATGTGACGAATGACCCCTCCCCGGAGAGTGAAATGCCGCCCGCTTCGGAGATCGTGGAGCAAGGCTAGCCGTCTCCGAGCGACGCCGAGTAGTTTTCTTCGCATGTCACCAATCGCGATCATCGACCCGTTCTCCGGCATCGCCGGGGACATGATGCTCGGTGCGCTTCTCGAGGTGGGACTCGATCCCGAGTGGCTGCGCGCGCTCCCCGCGCGACTCGCCCTCGACGGCGTCGAGGTACGCATTCAGCGCGTGTTGCGCGCCGGTATCGCGTGCACGAAGGTGGACTTCGATATCCCGCCACAGCCGCACGGCCGTCACATCAAGAAGATCCGCGAGATGGTCGCGGCGGCTGGTGTGCCGGACGCCGTTCGCGAGCGCGCGGATGCGGCGTTCACGTCGATTGCGGAAGCCGAGGGCGAGATCCACGGCGTAGGTCCGGAGAAGGTGCATCTCCACGAGGTTGGCGCGGTCGATGCGATTCTGGATGTCGTCGGGTCGGTGTGGGGACTCACACTGCTCGGCGTCGACCGAGTGTACTGCGGCCCGATTGTGGTGGGCGACGGCACGGTGAAAGCGGCGCACGGAATACTTCCGGTACCTGCACCTGCAACGCTGAAGCTCCTCGAGGGACACGTCATTCGCCCAGGGCCTGAAGGCGCGGGCGAGCTCGTGACGCCCACAGGCGCGGCGCTCGTGCGCGCGCTGTCGAGCGGTCCGGCGCCGGCGTCGTACACGCCGCTGCGCAGCGGCTACGGTGCGGGAACGAAGGAGTTCGCGAACCGCGCCAATGCGCTGCGCATCACGCTGGCGGAGCCCGCGCTGCTCGGCGGAGTGATCGTCGAATCGCTCGTGCAGCTCGCGACGGACATCGACGACATGGATGGCGAAGCACTGAGCGCGCTGGCGGATGTGCTGCGCGAGGAAGGGGCGCTCGATGTGGTGCTGCTGGCGACGCAGATGAAGAAGGGACGTCCGGGCACGCGCGTCGAAGTGCTGTGTACACCGTCAGCCGCAGACCGCATCGAGCACGCCTTGTTTGCCCACAGCAGCTCGATTGGCATTCGCCGTGCAAGTGTCGAACGGCACGCGCTGCAGCGCGAGGAGTGGACGGTGCTCGTGCAGGGCGAGGCGGTGCGCATGAAGCGAGTATTGCTTCCCGGCGGCGGCAGCCGGACGAAGCCGGAGTTCGACGATGTGCGCCGACTTGCCGCGCGCCTCGGTCGTTCGCTGCGCGACGTGTCCGCGGAAGCGCTCACGATGTCGGAACGACTCGGGACACCGAGTGTACTTTCGCCTGCCGACAAGGTCGCGCCGGCGAGCAACCACTGAGGAGACGAGTAGATGATCCGCTTGAACACTTTCATGGTGCACGCCTGCGTCGCTTCGGCGATCGTCGCGTCACCGTTGCTCGCACAGAAGCAGGACAAGCCCGCTGCTGCGGCGGCGAATGCGTGCACGATCCCCACTGACAAGCCGGACGAAGTGAAGTCGGGGCTCAATGCGATTACCGTGGCGCAGCTTGGCGGACGGCCGGAGGATCAGCAGAAGCGGCTGAAGACCGCGGTTACGGCGCTCACCGGGAATCCATCCAAGTACAAGAGCAATCAGGCGGGACGCGACCTCGTGCTCGGCCAGGCGCTCATTCGCTGGGCGCAGCAGTTCCCGGATTCCACGACTGTGAACAAGGGAAGCATCGGCTACGTCGATGGAAAGGATCAGTCGATCGATCTGCTCGCGGCTGCGGACAGCCTGTTCACATCAGTCGAGAAGTCGAACCCGGATTGCGTGACTGAAGTCGCCGGCTATCGCACGGAAGGAATGCGACCACTGGCGATCCACGCGTCTGCGCTGCTCAACACCGACAGCACGGCGCAGGCGGAGGCCGTGATCAATCGGTTGAAGGTGATCGACAGGCAGTCGCCGCTCAGCATGTACTTCCAGGGAATGGTCGCGCAGCGCAAGAAGGACGTCGTGACTGCGGCGGACCTCTTCTCGAAGGGCGAGGCGATGATTCCCAACGCGGCGGGCCCCGACAGCAACCTCAAGGCGGCGCTCGAGCTCGGCGCGGCGCAGATGACGCGTCTCTCCGCACAGTCGATGACGGGTGAGCAGAAAAAGGCCGGCATGCTCAAGGCAGCCGAGCTCTATCGGAAGTTCGTCGCCGATTTTCCGAAGAGTCCGAATGCGCCCGACGCGCAGCAGGGGCTCGCGGCGTCGCTCAGCGCATCGGGTGATGTGCAGAGCGTGGGCAAGCTCTGGGACGACATGCTCGCCACGCCGGCGAACTACACCTCTGCGCAGCTATACGACGCCGGCACGCAGGCGTTTACGACGAATCAGTTCGCGCCCGCAGTGAAGCTCATGAATGCGGCGCAGCTCAAGAACCCATGGCTGCGTCCGGGGCTCTACAACGCCGCGAACGTGTACTGGAAGGCCGGCGATTTCGACCGGATGCTGGCCACGTCGAAGAAGCTCACGCAGATCGATCCTAACAACCCCGACGAGTACCAGCTGCTGGCGCTCGCGTATCAGGGGAAGTCGAAGGCGGCGAAAGAAGCGAAGAACCTGAAGCTCGAGAGGGCCTACAACGATTCGCTCAACGCGGCCTTCGCAGCGAGCGAGAAGGTCAAGGTGAAGGTCACCTTCGACGCGTTCGCGGTCGGCTCACCCAAGCCGGCGCTGTCCGGCTCGCTCGAGAATCTCTCGGATGCGCCGCAGAAGGGAACGCTGAAGGTGCAGTTCGTGAACGACAGCGGCATTCCGGTCTCGACGCAGACCACCGAGTTCACGCTGGGACCGAAGGAGAAGAAGCCGTTCTCCGTGACGGGCGACGGCGCCGGCATCGTGGCCTACAAGTACG
>JAQBQC010000292.1 GCA_028287205.1 Gemmatimonadota bacterium | reverse complement strand
CCGGAGATTCGACCTTCGCAGAGCAACGCGGCGGGCACTACCTGAGCGGTGTGGCTCGACTCAAGCCGAATGCGACCGTGGAGCAGGCGCACGCGGAGCTGCGCGGAATCGCGGCGCATCTGGCGACGCTGTATCCGGGAACGAATCAGGATCGCACGGTCAATGCGCGCGGACTGCAGGAGACGCTCGTGAAAGGATCGCGGCGTGCGCTGCTCGTGCTGGCCGGTGCGGTGGCGTGCCTTCTGTTGATCGCCTGCGCCAACGTGGCCAATCTGATGTTGGCGCGCGCCACGCTCCGCTCGAAGGAGATCGCGGTGCGCACCGCGATCGGTGCGACGCGCTCGACGATCCTGCGTCAGGTGCTCACGGAGAGCGTGCTGCTCTCATTTCTGGGCGGGGTCGCGGGCTTGCTGCTCGCCGCATGGGGCACGGACTTCCTGCTCGCGATCGCGCCGGGTGCGCTGCCGCGGGCGCACGGCGTCGGCCTCGACTGGCGCGTTGTCGCGTTCACGACGTTCGTCGCCCTCGGCACGGGCCTCCTGTTCGGCATCGCACCGGCGATACAGCTCAGCGGCACGGAGCTCAATTCGACGTTGAAGGAGGGCGGGCGCTCTGTCACGGGGCCGGGAAGCGCGAACCGCACGCGATCCGCACTCGTGATCGCCGAAGTCGCGCTGTCGCTGATTCTGCTCGCGGGCGCGGGGCTGCTCAGTGCGACGTTGATTCGCCTGCAGAATGTCGATCCCGGCTTCAAGACGGCGAACGTGCTCACCGCGGGGCTCTCTCTTCCGGATGCGAAGTACAAGAGCTCGAAGCAGCAGGCGCAGTTCTACGATAATGTCATCGATCGGGTGAGGGCGATTCCGGGTGTGGAGGCAGTGGGTGCGGTGAGCATCGTTCCTCTTGTCGGCAGCCGGATGATCATTGGGTTCGCGCTCGAGGGCGAGCCGCAGAGCAAGGACATCCCGCCGCAACACGGCGAGGCGCTGGACGTGGTCACACCGGACTTTTTCTCCGCGATGCGGATTCCGATCAAGCTCGGACGACTGTTCACGGCGGCGGATGATTCCGCTGCTCCGCTCGTGATGATGGTCAACGAGGCGTTCGCGAAGAAGTACTGGCCGGGCATGAATCCGATCGGGCATCACGCTGCACCGGGTTACGATAGCGACACCATGCGCACGGTAATCGGAGTCGTGGGCAATGTTCATCGCGACGGCCTCGACGAGGAGGCCGCTCCGGCCATGTATCTGCCGTATCGCCAGGCGGGATACAATTCGCTCGCGCTGATGGTGCGAACGCGCGATCACGCGGAGAACGTCGCCGATGCATTGCGTCAGGATGTCGCGGCCGTCGATCCGGACGTGACGCTCGGGACCGTGCGTGCCATGCAGAGCGTGCTCTCGGAGTCGGTGTCCCGGCAGCGATTCAGCGCGTCGCTGCTCGGCATCTTCGCGATGATCGCGCTTGCACTCTCGGCAGTGGGCATCTTCGGCGTCATGACGGCAATGGTCACGCAGCGCACACGCGAGCTCGCGGTTCGTCTCGCGCTCGGCGCTCATCCGCGGAAGGTGCTTCAGCTCATTCTCTCGCACGGGGCGGCGCTCGCCGGCATCGGCATCGTCATCGGCCTGGGCGGCGCGTTCGCGCTTTCACGCGTCGTGGCCGGGATGCTGTACGATGTCGCCGCGAGCGACCCCGTGACGCTTGGTGGCGTGTCGCTGCTGCTCGCGGCAGTCGCGCTACTCGCATGCTACATTCCGGCTCGGCGCGCCACCCGGCTCGACCCGATCATCACACTGCGGGAGGAGTAGTCGTGTGCCGCGCACCGCGCTTCCGGTCGCCTGTTTGGTGAGCGTCCGGTTTTCAGGAGGTGATTTTTCGTGATCGCAACCAACGGCGATGGCGGAAAGGATCGTCCGTCGCGCATTCTCATCGCCGACGATCAGTCCGACGTGCTCGAGGCGCTGCGTCTCATGCTCAAGGGACGCGGCTTCGAGATCGTGGTCGCGCGCTCCGTCGCGGAGATTCTCTCCGCTGTGGAAACGCGTGCGCTCGATGCGGTGCTCATGGATCTCAACTATTCGCGCGATACGACGTCCGGGATGGAGGGGCTCGACATCCTGCCGCGGCTCCAGGCGGCGGACCACACGATGGCCGTGATCGTCATGACCGCGTGGGGGAGCGTCGACAGCGCCGTGGAGGCAATGCGTCGCGGCGCCTGGGACTACATCGAGAAGCCCTGGGACAATTCCCGGCTTCTCACCACGGTGAACTCGCAGCTCGAGCTCTCTCGCGCGCTTCGGCGATCGCAGCGCCTCGAGGGCGAGAACGAGATCCTTCGCGGCGAGGGCGCGCCCGAGATCATCGCGGACTCTCCGCGCATGCGCCCGGTGCTCGAGCTCATGTCGCGCGTAGGGCCGTCCGATGCGAACGTGCTCATCGGCGGAGAGCACGGAACAGGGAAGGAGCTCGCAGCGCGATGGCTGCACGCGATCTCGCCGCGCCGCAACCATTCCTTCGTCGCCGTCAACATGGGTGGGCTCTCGGAAGGCGTGTTCGAGAGTGAGCTCTTCGGCCACGTGAAGGGCTCCTTCACGGACGCGAAGAGCGATCGCATGGGGCGCTTCGAGCTCGCCGATCGCGGTACGCTCTTCCTCGACGAGATCGGGAATCTTCCACTCCATCAGCAGTCGAAGCTCCTGCGCGTGCTGCAGTCGGGCGAGGTCGAGCGCGTTGGTGACTCGCGACCGCGGCAGGTGAACGTGCGCGTGCTCGCGGCGACCAACGTGGATCTGCACGCCGAAGTGGAGGGGGGGCGCTTTCGCGAGGATCTGCTCTTTCGTCTCAACACGATCGAGATCCAGCTGCCGCCGCTGCGCGATCGCCGCGACGACGTCGCGCCGCTCGCGAACTACTTTCTTCGCAAGCACGCCACACGCTACGGCAAACCGCTCGCGTCGTTCGACAACGCCGCAATGCAGGCGCTGCTCGAGCATCCGTGGCCAGGCAACATTCGCGAGCTCGATCATGTCGTCGAGCGTGCGGTGCTGCTTGCGCAGGGAGAGCAGGTGCGCGCGATCGATCTCGCCTTGCGCGCGGGCGTCGCGCCGGGCGCACGCGCCGAAGAGGTGACGCTCGAGGAGGCGGAGCGGGTGCTCATTCAGAAGGCGCTGTCGCGCTACGATGGAAACGTGAGTCACGCCGCGAAGGCGCTCGGAATCAGCCGCAGCGCGCTCTATCGCCGGCTGGCCGCGCATGGCCTCTGACCATCGGCGGCGGCGCCGGGGATTCACGCACGAGACACGCGTGTTCGCGCTGGCGCTGCTGGCCGGAGTGGCCGGCAGCGGCACCGCGATCCTGCTCCTCTGGGTCGGCGACTACGATGGGAAGGTCCGCTGGACGCTGACGCTGTTCGTCGTCGTGTGCTGGGTGTCCTTCGCGCTAGCGACGCGCGAGCGCGTGGTGCGGCCCCTCCAGACGATCTCGAACATGCTCGCCGCACTCCGCGAGGGAGATTTCTCCACGCGCGCCCGCGGCGCCCGCGACAGCGATGCACTCGGCCTCGCGCTGCTCGAGGTCAACATGCTTGCCGCGACGCTGCGCTCGCAGCGACTGAGCTCCCTCGAGGCGACGTCCTTGCTGCGCACCGTGATGGAGGAGATCGACGTCGCCATCCTGACCTTCGATGAAACGCATCGGCTGCGACTGCTCAATCGCGCGGGCGAGCGTCTGCTCGCACAGCCTGCCGAGCGTCTCCTCGGCCGCACCGGCGCAGAGCTCGGCCTCGAAGAGTGTCTGGGCGGAGATGCGACGCGAACGATCGACACGATGTTCCCCGGCGGTGCCGGACGATGGCATCTGCGGCGCACGACCTTCCGTCAGAGTGGCCAGCCGCATCAGCTGGTGGTGCTGTCGGATCTGAGCAAGGCACTCCGCGACGAAGAGCGGCTCGCGTGGCAGCGGATCATTCGTGTGCTCGGGCACGAGATCAACAACTCGCTCGCTCCGATCAAGTCGATCGCGGAAAGTCTGCAGTCGCTGATGGAGGCGCCGAGGCGCGACGCGGAGTCGGAGGATGACGTGCGCCAGGGGCTCTCGGTCATCTCGAATCGCGCTGGCTCGCTGAGCCGCTTCATGACGTCCTACGCGATCCTCGCTCGTCTGCC
>JAQBQC010000272.1 GCA_028287205.1 Gemmatimonadota bacterium | reverse complement strand
ATCTGATCGGGCAGCTTCTGCATCGCTTCGACGATGCGCTTGCCTTCGAGCTCCGTGAGCCCGCGAAGCCGCGCCAGCTTGAGCGCGAAGAGCGCGAGCGCCGTCACCTGGCTGCTGAACGCCTTCGTGGACGCGACGCCGATCTCCGGACCCGCGTGAATGTAGATGCCGCCGTCCGACTCGCGCGCGATCGTCGAGCCCACCACGTTCACGATGCCCAGCGCACGCGCGCCACGCCGCTGCGCCTCGCGCATCGCCGCCAGCGTATCCGCCGTCTCCCCCGACTGCGAGATCACGATGCACAGCGTCTTCTCGGTGATGATCGGATTCCGATACCGGAGCTCCGACGCGTACTCCACTTCCACCGGAATGCGCGCGAGATCCTCGATCAGAAACTCGCCGATGAGCGCCGAGTGCCAGCTCGTGCCGCACGCCGTGATGAGGATGTTGTCGAACTGGAGCAGCTCCTCAGCCGTGAGGTTGAGGCCGCCGAGCCGCGCCGCGCCCGTCTCGTTCAGGAGGCGCCCGCGCATCGTGTTCCGCACGGTGTCCGGCTGCTCGAAGATCTCCTTCAGCATGAAGTGCGCGAAGCCGCCGCGCTCGATCATGTCCAGATCCCAATCGATGCTCGCCACCGCACGCTCCAGCGGCAGCGCGTTCATGTCGATGATCTGGTAGCCATCGCGATTGAGCACCGCGAGATCGCCGTCGTCGAGATAGATCACCTGCCGCGTGTGCGCCAGGATCGCCGAGACATCGCTCGCGACGAAGTACTCGCCCTCGCCAAGCCCGACCAGCAGCGGACTTCCCTTGCGCGCCGCCACGATCTTGTCGCGATCGTCGCTCGACACGACCGCGATCCCGTACGTGCCCTCGACTCTCGAGAGCGCCTCGATCACGGCCTGTTCGAGATTGCCGTCGTACACTTCCTCGATGAGGTGCGCGAGCACTTCGGTGTCGGTATCCGACCGGAACGTGTGGCCGAGCTCCTCGAGCGCCTGACGGAGCGCGGATCCATTCTCGATGATTCCGTTGTGGACGACACCGATTTTCTCATCGCAGCTCATCTGCGGATGCGAATTGATGAAGTTCGGCGCGCCATGCGTCGCCCACCGCGTGTGCGCGATCCCGAGCGTTCCGATGATCGGCGTGGACGCGACGAGCGCCTCGAGCTCCGAGATCTTCCCCGGCGCCTTGCGAGTCTCGAGCCCCTTGCCATTCATGATCGCGATGCCCGCCGAGTCGTAGCCGCGATATTCCAGGCGCCTCAGCCCCTCGAGCAACAGAGGCGTGGCGGAGCGGGGTCCGACGTATCCTACGATTCCACACATATACCGCGTTCCCGGAAAATGTCAGCGCAGCGCATCGAGCGGTACGCGCGATCGCGCGACCAGCTCGCGCGCCTCTTCATCAGTTGGTGCTTCAGCTATCACTCGCACGATCGGCTCCGTTCCCGAAGGCCGCACGTGCACCCAACGATCATCCCACGACAGCCGCAAGCCGTCCTGCGTATCGACCATCGCGTCCGCGAATCCGGCGCGCAAAGAACTGTACACCGTGTCTAGCGGCGCGTTCGGCCGGTCCAGCTTGTCCTTCACAATTCGATACCGAGGATATCGATCGATGACTCGCGACAGCGGCTCCCCATCCTCCACGAGCATCTGCAGCAGCAGAGCCACTCCCACCGGCGCATCCCGGCCCAGGTGCAGCTCGGAGAGAATCACCCCTCCGTTTCCCTCGCCGCCGATCGCTGCACCTTCGCTCCGCATGCGCAGCGCGACATTCACTTCACCAACAGGCGCCCGGATCACGGAAGTTCCCGCCTCCTTTGCCACATCATCGACGATTCGGCTGGTCGACAGGTTCGCTACCACAGGTCCCGGGCGATACCGCAGCGCCAACCGCGCCGCCAAAGCCAGTGTCCAGTCCTCTCCAATTGCCGTTCCCGCGTCGGAAACGAGCGCCAACCTGTCAACATCCGGATCAGTTGCCAGACCCACGTCTGCTCCCGTGTGGAGCACGAGTCGTTCCAGTTCTCCGAGGTTCGCCGCGACCGGTTCCGGAGACCGAGGGAAACGTCCATTTGTTTCCAGGTTGATGCCCGTTACCTCGCATCCGAGGCGCTCCAGCAGCGCCGGCAGGATCGCGCCCCCCGCTCCGTTGGCGCAGTCGAGCGCCACCCGGAACTTCCGTGTGCGGATCCGCTCGACATTTATGAAGGGAAGCGACAACACCCGCTCGATGTGCCGGTCGATCGCGTTCGTGTCCTGGGTCACAGTGCCCAGCCTGTCCCACGTTGCGTATGCGATCTCGCTCTCCACCACCGCTCGCATCGCGGCCCCCTCCTCTCCATCGAGAAAGAGCCCGCTCGGCCCGATGAACTTCAGCGCGTTCCATTCGATCGGATTGTGACTCGCGGTGATCGCGAGCCCCCCGGCCGCGTGCGCATCCTCCACCGCCATCTGGATCGTCGGTGTGGGCGCGAGTCCGACGTCGAGCACGTCGCACCCCACGCTCTGCAGCGCGGCGATCGTCGCGCGATGAAACATCGGTCCGGACACACGTGAGTCACGGCCGACCACGATCGTCCGCGACCCTCCACGCTTCTGCGCCCAGACGCCGAATCCGGCTGCGAATTTCGAGATGACCGCCGGGGTGAGTCCATCCCCCACACGGCCCCGCACGCCCGACACGCTGACCATCAGTTTCTCGTACACGCGACTGCCTCCCGGTTCGTTGCCAAAAACTTAGTGCGGGCCCGAGCGTCGGCAAACGACGTAACTCGTTACACCACGCGCTCTCACGCGTGAATACCGGGAGGAGAGCGGCACCCGCCCTTTCCACGTTTTTCGCGCGCCTGTCCCCGACCTGGTTCTCGTGAGTCTTCGCTCCCGTTTCTCGACATTTCCGTTTCGCTGGAAGATGGCGTTCATCACCGCAACCGCGGTGCTTGCCACGCTGGCGCTGGTGCTCACTCCCGTGTACCTCGCGGGCCGTCGCAAGCTCACCCAGCTCAACGCCCACCGTCTCGACGCGATCGCCGCGAGCGCCAGCGTCGCGATTCCCCCCGAATCGCTCGACGTGATCGCCACGCGCGGACAGAACACCGGCGCCTTCGTCTTCGTGCGCGACGTTCTCAAGCGCACGTGGGCCGCGAATGGCGGCGACACGCGCCAGCTGACGAACGGCATCGCCATCGTCCGGCGCGACGGAAGCGACTACCGCTACCTCGCGCACTCATCGTGGACCGCCGGCGAGCCGCAATACAGTCGCACGTGGTCGCCGCCCGCAGTGCTCAGGGACAGTCTGTCGCACAACGTGAGCGGCGAGACCCCGCTGTACGACGGACCGGTGGGGCACGAGCTCGCCGCCGAATATCCCATTCTGCGCGCCGACGGCACCGCGGCAGCGTTCACCGTCGTCACGCTCGACGCGGACCCGTTTCTCTCCGAACTGTCGAAGGATCTCATGCGCATCGCGTGGATCCCCGTGCTCGTGATGGTCGGCGCGCTCGCCGCTTCGCTCATCGCCGCGCGCCAGATGACCTTCGGCATCGAGGAAGTCGCTGCGCACGCGCAGCTCGTCGCGCGCGGCAACATGCGCCGCGAGCTCACCTTCGAGTCCGGCGACGAGATCGGCGCGCTCGCGGCCTCGTTCCGCACCATGAGCGGAGGCCTCCGCACCCTTTTGCGCGACGTCGAGACCGGTGCCGCGGAAGTCGCGGCCACCGCCGACGAGCTCGCGGCCGGCGCCGAGCAGATGAGCGCCTCTACCGAAGAGGTGGCCGCCGCCGCGCAGTCGATCGCGACCTCCGCCGCGCAGCAAACCAGAGGCATCCACATCGTGGTCGCGATCTCCGGACGCGTCGCGAGTCGCGCGCAGGAGGTCTCCGGACACGCGCAGCGCGCTCAGACGGCCGCTGATGCCGTGACCGACTCCGCGCGCCGTGCGGGCGAGGCCGCCGAACAGGGGCTCAAGAGCATGGCCCGCATCTCCGCCGTCACGAGCGAGACGCTGCCGGCAGTGGCCGAACTGGGTGAGAAATCGCTGCGCATCGGCCAGATCACGGATACGATCGGCGCCATCGCGCGCCAGACGAATCTGCTCGCGCTCAACGCCGCCATCGAGGCCGCGCGCGCCGGCGAGCATGGACGCGGCTTCGCGGTCGTCGCCGACGAGGTGCGCAAGCTCGCGAAGGAGAGCGGCCGCGCCCTCGAGACCATCCGTCAGCTCGCCACGGAGATCCAGCTCGCGAGCACCGCAATGTCCGCGCGCATCGACGATGTCAGCACGAGCGTCGTCGCCGGCGAGTCCGTCATCCGCTCATCGAGCGGCTCGCTGATTCAGATCGTGAAGGAGATCGAGGGAAGCCGCGCCGCGGTGCAGCGCATCGTCGAGTCTGCCGTGTCGCAGCATTCGGAGGCGGAGTCGCTCGCACGCGAGATCGAGGCCGTGGCGGTGGTGGCCGAGCAGAACGCGTCGACGTCGGAGCAGGTGAGCGCGGTGGTGCAGGAGCAGACCGCTTCGATGATGCATGTCACCGAGTCCAGCCAGCATCTCGCGGACATTGCGGCGCGGCTCAAGGGTGTGATGCATCGCTTCGAGCTCTAGTATCGAGCCGAGGCGCCACGACGCTCGCTAGCGCGTTGGCGCGCGGAGCTTGATGGCTTCGGTCTCGCCCGAGTCGTCGGGGATGAACGCCTCGTTGCGCGCCACCTCGAAGAATGCATCCACCACGTTCACGTCGAACTGCGTGCCCGCTACGCGCCGAAGCTCGGCCATCGCCTCCGTGAACGTGAGCCCGTTGCGGTAGGGGCGCTTGCTCATCATCGCGTCGAACGCATCCGCGACGGCGATGATGCGCGCCTCCAGCGGAATGTCGTCGCCGGCGAACTTGTCCGGCACGCCTCTGCCATCGATCCGCTCGTGGTGCGAGCGCACGATGTTGAGCGCGACGGGATTGTCGCCGAGCAGCGGCTGAAGAATCTGCCAGCCGAGCACCGGGTGGGTCATGATGTGCTCGTACTCTTCATTCGTGAGCGGTCCCGCCTTGCGCAGCACCTCCTCGCGCACGCCGATCTTCCCGACGTCGTGGAGATGGCCGCCGAGCTCGATCTGCGCGGTGAGCGTCGTGCTGAGATTCATCGCGCGGGCGATGGCAACGCCGTACTGGCTCACGCGCACGGAGTGTCCGCGCGTGTACGGATCCTTGAGCTCGAGTGCATCGGCGAGCGACTGGATGCTCGCGAGAAAGAGCGTCTCGAGCCGCTCGGCCTGCGCTTTCACGCGCACCTCGAGCCGTTCCTGGTAGTCGCGATTGTCGGCGAGCAGCCGGCGCTTCTCGAGCGCCTGGGCTACGCGCGCGCGTACTTCCTCGAATACGAACGGCTTCGTGATGTAGTCCATCGCGCCAAGCGACAGACACGCGACTGCAACCTCGACCTCGGCCACCGCGGTGATCATCACGACCGCGACATCGGGATAGCGGATGCGCAAATTGCGGAGCAGCTCCTGCCCGTCCATCTTCGGCATGCGCATGTCGGAGAGCACGAGCGCGACCGCCTCGGTTTCGAGCAGGGCGAGCGCCTCCACGCCCGAGCCGGCCTCGAGGCAGATGAAGCCATCGCCGCGCATGAGTCGCACGAGCGCCTGCCGCAGACGCGGCTCATCATCCACGACGAGACACCGTCGCGAGAGTGAGCTGTCCAGGGTCGGATCGCCGGTGTAGAGAGAGCCGGCGGCTGCCTGCAGAGGAGAAGCGGTCAAGCTATCTTGGTTAGGCGTAGCCAGTGAGACGCGGCGCCTCATGCACTAATCACTCGCCGCTGCCACCTGAATTGCGAGAACGCATGACACGCATATTCGATGACGATCGCAGCACCGGGTTCGGTACACGGGCCATTCACGCGGGCGAGCGGGAGGATCCGCTCGCCGGTGCGATCATGCCACCCGTGTATCTCACTTCGACGTATGTGCAGGAGGGGCTCGGCCAGAACAAGGGGTACGAGTACGCTCGCGGAAAGAATCCCACTCGCGAGGCGCTGGAGCGCACGATCGCGGCGCTCGAAGGAGCGGAGCACGGCTTCGCCTTCGCGAGCGGAATGGGCTGTCTCGATTCGATCATGAAGCTTTTCCAATCCGGCGACCACATCGTGTGCGGCGCGAACGTGTACGGCGGAACCTTCCGCCTGTTCGACAAGCTGCTGCAGCATCTGGGCCTCTGCTTCTCGTATGTCGACACCACCGACACTCAGCGCATCGAGGACGCGTGCACGCCGCGCACGAAGGCGATACTCGTCGAGACGCCGACGAATCCGCTGATGCAGATCACCGACCTTTCGGCCGCTGCGGACGTCGCGCATGCGCACCAGGCGCTGCTCATCGTCGACAATACGTTCGCGACGCCGTTCTTCCAGCAGCCCTTCTCGCACGGCGCGGACATCGTCTTTCACTCCGCCACCAAGTATCTGAACGGGCACAGCGATGTGATCTGCGGAGTCGCGGCCGTGAAAGACGATGATCTCGCTGCGCGCATTCAGTTCATCCACAACGCTGCGGGAGCTGTCGCGGGCCCGTTCGACTCCTGGCTCGTGCTGCGCGGAATGAAGACGCTGCATCTGCGCATGCCCGCGCACGACAGAAACGGACGCGCCGTCGCCGCGTACCTCGCCGATCACCTCGGTCACGAGCGCGTGCGGTACCCGGGGCTCGAGAGTCATCCGCAGCACGCGCTGGCGTGCATGCAGATGCGCGGCATGGGCGGGATGGTGACGGTGGATGTGGGCACGAAGGAGCTCGCGAACCAGGTGCTCAAGAAAGTGCGAATCTTTTCCCTGGCGGAGTCGTTAGGAGGAGTTGAGAGCCTCATCAGCCATCCGGCGAGCATGACGCACGCATCCGTGCCGCCCGAGCGCCGCGCGGCGCTGGGAATCACGGAAGGAATGGTGCGGCTCTCGTGTGGAGTGGAAGACACGAACGACCTGCTGCGCGACGTCGAGCAGGCGTTCGCCGGACT